>JBKDZN010000280.1:0-4959 GCA_047971245.1 Acidimicrobiales bacterium | reverse complement strand
CGCCCGGCGCGTGCCGGGCCCCGGGCGGGTGGCCGGCGGTGTATTCGGCCTCGGTGCGGACGTCGAACACGACGGTGGTCCGCTCCGGATCCGCCCGCCAAGCCTCGACCTGCGACCACGGCACCGTGGTGACCCCGTAGCGGACCCCCACCGCGGCGGCGGCCTCCCGGGCCCAGGCCCGGGCGGCCGGACCGGGCTCGGGGGCTTCGGTTTCCACCCCGGTGGCCACCGTCAGCCCGGCCAGCTCCCACCCCATCGTCCCGTTCTCCAGGGCGAACACCGGATTGGGTACCCCGGCGTCGATGAGGGACTGGGATCCGATGATGCTGCGGGTCCGGCCGGCGCAGTTGACCACCACCGTGGTGGCCGGATCCGGCGCGGTCTCCCGCACCCGGCGGACCAGTTCGGCGCCGGGACAGTCGATCCCGCCGGGGATGCTGCGGCGACGGAACTCACCCATCGGTCGGGAGTCGAGGATGACGAGGTCGTGCCCGGCGGCCTGGCGGGCGGCCAGATCACCGGCGGCCAACCGGGGCGTGCCGTAGGACTCCTCGACCAGTTCCCCGATCGCCTTGGACGGCCCGTTGACCCCGGAGTAGCTCTCGTGGCCGGCCTCGACCCAACCGGCGATCCCCCCGGCCAGACCGGCGCCGTTCGTCCACCCGCGGCCGGCGGCCCGGGCCGCGGCGGTGGCGGCCAGCGTGCCGCCGTCGTCGTCGCACCACACCACCCGGGTGTCGCGCCGGGGCACCAGCCGTTCCAGCAGGAGTTCGAGGCGGGACAGGGGCAGCGACACGGCCCGGAACAGGTGCCCCTCGCTGAACACCCCCTGCTCGCGGGCGTCGAGGACGGCGAACTCCCCCCGGCCGAGGGCCACGTCGGACAGCCAGCCGGCCAGGGTAGCCGCGTCGACGGATGGTCGGGTCACCGGTCGGACCCCCGGCCCGCCCGGGCCTCCCGGATGTCGATGTGGGCCGGGAACACCTTCCATTCGCCGGCCTTGGCGCTGAAGTACTGGCGCTGGTCCAGCCGTTCCAGGGCGAGGCCGTAGCAGTGGAAGTTGAGCGCCGGTCCGTCGATGTGGATCGAGTGCAGATCGTCGGGCAGCATGGCCACCCCACGGCCGGCCTCCACCATGGCCTCGTCGACCTGCTCCACCCCGCCGGGGACCCGCCGGTAGAACCGGTTCAGTTCCTGGCCGGTGAACCCGACCACCACCGCCCAGGTCGTGTGGTTGTGGGCCGGGGTCGACACCCCACCCCGTGACGCGTTGGCGTAGAGGGCGAAACGACCGTCGTCGTCCTCGGCCAGGCGGTAGAGGCAGCTGTTGGTGGCCTCGTCGGGGCCGGGGGGCGGGTAGTCGTCCAGGGAGAACAACCCGGTCCCGGCGGTGAGCGCCAGCAGCCGTTCCCGGATGGCGGCCACCCCGTCCCGGCTGATGGCGCCGCCGTCGGGCCCCGGGGCCGGGTCACGATGTTCGGCGTCGAGGGCGCGGATGGCCGTCATGGTGCGGGCGATGGCGTCGTGCCGGCGGGCCGACCGATGTGACGGATCCGGGGCGATCACGCCCGGCGGGGAGGCCGGGTCGGTGGCGGTGGGGGCGGTCTCGTTCGTCATGCTTCCCCGTTCCTCAGGCCCCGACCTCGGCCGGGAGCCGGTCGGGGTCGATGTTGTACAGATCGAGCACGTTGCCCCAGACCATGCGTTCCCGTTCGTCGTCGGGCACGCCCTCCATGATCCGATCCAGGATCGGGATCGAGTTCGGCCAGATCGAATCGTGGTGGGGATAGTCGCTGCCCCACAGGAGGTTGTCGACCCCGATCAGCTCCCGGGTCAGGATCCCGGCCCGGTCGTCCTCGAAGGTGACCCAGAAGTTCCGATCGAAGTACTCCGACGGCGTCATGGTCAGATAGTCGACGGCGAAGCTCGGGGTGCGGTAGATGGCGTGGTCGAACCGCTGCTTGAAGTGGGCCACCCAGCCCGTCTCGAACTCGGCGAGCACGAACTTCAGGCCCGGGAACCGCTCCACCACGCCCCCACAGATCAGGTCCATGGTGGAGTTGGCCACCGTGGTGTGGGCCATGGTGTAGCCCTTGAGCGTGCCGCCGGGGGTGCCCCAGTGAGGCGGCAGGCCACAATCGAAGGACGTGCCGGTGAAGATGTGCATGGTGACGGGAAGGTCCATCTCCTGGAGCTCGGCCCATAACGGGTCGTACATCGGGTCGGCGTAGGACTTGTCGATCGGGGCGTGGGACGGGATGGCGAACCCCCGCACACCCTGGCCTCCGGCCCGGCGGACCTCGGCCACGCAGGCGTCCACGTCGGGGATGGGTAGGCAGCCGATCCCGATGAGACGGTCCCGGTCGGGCCGGCAGTAGTCGAGCACCCAGTCGTTGTGCTGGCGGAACGCCGCGGCCCGGATCGTGTCGTCGGGGACGGCGAAGGTGAACATCGACAGGCTGGGATACATCACCTCGCCCACGATCCCGTCCTGGTCCTGTTCGGCCAAGCGCTTCGACGGGTCGCGCACCCCGGGGTTGAGACCCTCGTAGCCCATGGCGATCAGCTCGTCGGTCTTCGGATCGTCCAGGCGGTTCCCGGCGATGCCGAGGCGACCGACCGGGACCGGCCGGTTGTCGGCCACCAGCAGCCAGTCACCCCGGTTGCCCTTCCAGTCGGTCTCGATGCGGGGCGCCATGTCCCCGTACCGGTCGGACAGGCCCGCGAAGACCTCGCGGGCCTCCACGACGTGCGAGTCGCATGAATAGTGGCGCATCTCGAACCCCCTTCGTTCGGCCGGGCTCCCCGAGCCTGCCGCCCCAAACTTAGGGCACGGCGGTGACGGTGACCGAAGCCGTCGCCGACCACCTCACCCGAGACCCACCGCCTCCGGCCGAGACCGCAGCAAGAGCACGTGCGCGTGGGCCCACCGTGCCGCGGTCATCACCTGGCCGTGTCGGCCTCCTGGGGGCCGTCCAGGGTGACCTACCTGCTGGAGGCTTGGTGGCGGTGCTATGTGGCGCCTGGCCAGGTGTCGAGGAACTCGATGTCGTTGAGTTCGATGCGGAGCACCAGGTAGTGGTCTTCGACGGCGATTGCTTGGAGCACCCCGGTGACCTCTCGCCGAACCTCGAACCTCAAGAGTTGGCGGACTGATTGGACGCTTGGAGCCGAGCCCGAAGCCGTTCAAGTGCCGCTTCAGCCGCGACCCGACGTTCAGTAGGCAGGGTCGTGATGTCCGAGACTCCCGCCGCCTTGATGGTGTCGCCGCGTTCGTCGGGGCTCATGGCCAGGAAGCGCTCGGAGAAAGATCTGATCGAGCCATCGGTGCGGACTCTACCAGAGCGGCCAGTTACCGATTGGGTAGGGCCGGGTTGGTTGATCCGCGCGGTGGTTGAGGTTGCGGAACAGAGGGCGGTCATCAATAGCCGGCGTCCTTGTCGACGACCCCCTCCAGCGGTTCGCCCTTCCGGGCCCGTTCCAGGTTCCGGCAGAACCGGGCCACGCTCCGGGGGGCGCGATGCTGGCTGGCCCCGGCGGTGTGGGGGGTCATGGCCACATTGTCGAGACGGAACAGGGGGTGATCGGCCGGGAGGGGCTCGCCGGGCGCCACATCGAGCGCGGCCCCGGCGAGGTGACCGGACCGGAGGGCGGCGACCAGGGCATCCCCGTCCACGATCTCCCCCCGGGTCACATTGACCAGATACGAGCCGGGTCGCATGGCGGCGAACCTGGCCTCGTCGAACAACCGGTCGGTCTCCGGGGTGAGCGGGCAGCAGATGGCCACCACGTCGGAGGATTCGAGCAGTTCGGGCAGGCGGGCCGTGGGCCACACCTCCTCGACCCCGTGAGCCCCCGGCGAGGGGTACTCGTCGACCGCGATGGTGTGCATCCCGAACGCCACCGCCCGCTGCGCCATGGCCCGCCCGGTGCCGCCGAAGCCGAGCAGGCCCATGGTCAGGCCCTCCAACTCGATCTCCTTCATCCGCATGTCCACCCGGTGAGCCCAGGCATCGGGTCCGAGCCTGACGGCGGTGTGGATCTGCCGGGTGAGGGCGAGCAGCAGGCCGAACCCGGTGTCGGCCAGATGTCCGCCGACGAGACCCTTCTCGCCGGTGATGATGACCTCGGACGCCACCAGGTCGGGGAACAGGAGGGTGTCCATGCCCGAGGCGATGGCGTGCACCCTCCTCAGGTTGGGGGCGGCGTCGTACAGGCGGCGGTCGATGAACCCGAGCACGATCTCGGTGTCGGCGGCCATCTCGGCCGCCTGCTTCATGCCGGGTGCGGCCCGTACCCGGGATCCGGCCGGGGCGGCGGCCTCGATGTCGACCAGGTAGTCCGGTTCGACGGTCGGCATCGTCAGCCCCGGGATGACCAGGATGTCGGTGGGTCCGTCAAGCGTCAGGTAGGCGTCCACGTGACGGACGCTACTCATGGCCCCGTCACCGGGCCAGGTGAGCCCGGGTCCCGCGGTCCCGGGACCGGAGCGAGACCAGGCCGAGCAGGGCGAACACCAGGCTGACCCCGCTGGCCACGGTCCGGCTGATGTTGGCGATCTGCCATGATCCGGAGTAGTCGTCCCACACCGTCCGGGCCTCCTCGATCGACGCCGGCACGACGGTGTCGGCCAGGTCGCTGTTGAGGGGCAGGTTGACCGTGGCGGTGAGGATCACCCCGCCGACCAGATACAGGGCCGCCGCGGCCGCGAACCACCCGGCGGCCGAGCGCGACCGGCTCAGCCAGGCGGTGACGGCCGCCGCGGCCAGGACCACCGGGGTGAGGAAGAAGGCGGGGAAGAACACCGGGTTGCGCACACTGGCGTTCATGGCCTGCATCGCTTCGATGGCCACCCGCGGATCGGCGTCGCCGAGGCCCCACATGGTGGAGCACACCCAGGCGTAGAAGAAGCCGAAGATGGCAGCGATGAAAACGTTGGCCACGATGCCGACGCCGGTC
>JBKDZN010000279.1:0-15246 GCA_047971245.1 Acidimicrobiales bacterium | reverse complement strand
GGGGGCGGCGCCCCCTCGACCGCCACCGGCACCCCCATCATGGTCACGGGTCCCCGTTCCGGGTCCTCGATCTCCACCAACAGGGTGTTGGCGGCCACCGCGGAGTGCCGCCGGAACTCCTCCCGGGTGAGGACCGGCTGGGCGGGCACGTCGGCCTTGGTGAGCAGGGCCAGCCACTCGTCGCGGGGTCGGGTGGCGAACACCTCGTCGAGGACGGGGGTCAGGCGTTCGATCGCCTCATCGGTCAACAGGCCCCAGGGGGGATGGGCCAGGTCGGGGTCATCGGCCAGATCGGCCCGGCCGATGACCTCAAGCATCCGGTAGTAGAACCGGGCCGTGCCACAGGCCAGGAACAACCAGCCACCGTCGCCGGCCTGGACCAGACGGTAACAGGCAACCCGGCCCTTGGAGCCGAGCAGGGCGTCGCTGGGGCGCACCTCGATCGGGGCGTCGGCGGGCCGGCTCTCGCCCAGCTGGAGGGCGGCCGCCCCCGCCACCTGGCTCACCTCGTAGGTGGGCGCGTCACCCCGCTGGTCACGGGCGTGGAGACCGGCGGCGGCCGCCAACGCGCCGAGCACCCCGGTGGCGTACTCGGCGATCGGGACCACGATGCGCACCGGCACCTCGGCGTAGGACTGCTGGTTCCAGGCGATACCGGTGGCCGCGTGCAACAGGCCGGTCGAGACCGGTTCGTGCACCATCGGGCCCCGCTCGCCCCACGGGGGCATGGTCACGATCACCGCGTCCGGGTTCAGCGCCCGGAGCCGGTCGGCCTGGCCGGGCCGATCCACGATCACCACATCGGCCGCGGCCACCAGACGGTCGCGGACCGCGTCGTCGACGGTGACCGACCGTTTCGACCGGTTCACCGTGGGGAACCCGGGATCCCCACGGTACGGATCGCCGGTCGGGGACTCCAGCTTAACGACGTCGGCGCCCTGATCGGCCAGGAACATGGCGGCGTACGGCGCCGCCAGGCCTTCGGCCAGTTCCAACACCCGGACGCCCGCGTAGACGCCGCCGGCGCGGCCGTCCGGGGTGGTGGTCATCAGAGGCCGAGCTCCTCCAGGACCGGTACGAGATGCCGGCGCAGCAGCTTCCCGGTCGAGGTGCGGGGCAACTCCTCGGTCACATGGATCGCCTCGGGGCGTTTGAACGAGGCCAGGTGGGCCCGGGCGTGCTGCTGGACCTCGTCGAGCGACGTGTCCGGCTTGAGCACCACCGCGGCCACGATCCGCTCGCCCCACCGTTCGTCGGGGAGGCCGACCACGGCCACGTCGACCACGCCGGGATGTTCGTGGATGACGGCCTCCACCTCTTCGGGGGCCACGTTCTCGCCGCCACGGATGATCATGTCCCCCGACCGGCCGGACAGGAAGAGGTAGTTGTCGTCGTCGAGGTAGCCGAGGTCGCCGGTGTGGACCCAGCCCTCCCCGTCGATGGTGACCCGGGTCTTCTCCTCCGATCCCCAATAGCCGTCCATGGCCCGGTAGGTGCGGAGCTGGACCTCGCCCGGCTCGCCCGGGCCGAGCACGTTGCCGTCGTCGTCGACGATCCGGACCTCGACGTCGTCGAGGACCTGGCCCACCGACCGGAGCCGGGCCAGTTTCATGTCGTCGTCGAGCCGGTGGTCCTCGGGACCGAGCACGGCCACGGTGGACGTGGTCTCGGTCTGGCCGTACGCCCCTGAGAAGCCGACGGTGTCGGGGAACCGTTCGATGGCCCGCCGGATGACCGCGGGCGGCATCGGGGCGGCGCCGTAGGTGAGGGCCTCCAGGCTGGTGAGCCGGGCGTCCTCGAGTTCGGGGGCGTCCAACAGGGCGGCCAGCATGGTCGGCACCAGGAAGGCGTGGGTGACCTGGTGCTCGTCCACCAGTTGCAGCCACTCGCCGGCGTCGAACTGGCGCATGACCACCGTGACCCGCCCGGCGTAGAGGGCGTTGAACAGGGAGGTCAGACCGGCGATGTGGTAGAGGGGGGCGCCCAGGATCATGCGACCGAGGTCGGTCCCGTCGGCGGCGTCGTTGGCCCCCATGATGTAGCCGGTGATGGCGCCGTGGGTGAGCTTCACGCCCTTGGGCAGCGAGGTGGTGCCCGAGGTGTAGAGCAGGGCGGCCAGATCGTCGTCGTCGACGTCGGCCACCAGCGGGTTCGGTTCGGCCGCGTCCCGCCGGGCCTCGTAGTCCTCGTCGAGGTAGACGACCGTCTCCAGCGACGCCGGGCGGGACCGTTCGACCAGGTCCCGGTAACGGGTCTCGGAGAACAGCACCTTCGTTCCCGAGTCGCTGAGCAGGTGGGCGACCTCCTCGTCCCCGGCCCGATAGTTCATCGGGACCAGGGTGGCCCCGACGGCCGGGACGGCGAAGATGGCCTCGAGGGCCTGGATCGAATTGGTGGCGAACACACCGACCCGGTCGCCGGGGCCGACCCCGAGCTCGGTGAGGAGCCCGGCGGCCGCCGACACACCGTCGCGGAGTTCGGAGTAGGTGATGTTCCGACCGTCGGCGTCGGTCGCGTCGATGGCGACGACCGCATCGGGAACGATCATGGACGGTAGATCGAGCAGACTGGCCAGATTCACGTGGCTTCCCCCATGGGCGACGATCGACATTCGGCATGCAGAGGCTAGACCCTGCGTGGCCCGGACACAGATTTGGCTGGAACCCAGCCCTGCGGCGACGATACGTCGAGAGCGAGTCCGATATCCAGCGCCGCCGCGCCCGCCGGGCCGGCCGGGGCTGACCGACCGATCCAGGAGCCACGGTGCCCGAGACCACCCCGAATGATCCGACCGCGTCGAGCGTCGAGCCGGCCGAGGGGATGCGGCCGCTCGACGACGTCACCATCATCGAGGTCGACAGCTGGATGGCGGCGCCGAGCGCGGCGGCCATCCTGGCCGACCTGGGGGCCACCGTCATCAAGGTCGAACCGCTTGGCGGGGACCCGATGCGGGGATCGAGCCGCTCGGTGCGTCTCGGGGACGACGCCGCCGAGGCCCGACGGACCTACGACTACCAGTTCGACGTGGCCAACCGGGGCAAGCAGTCGATCGCGGTCGCCCTCGACACCGAACCGGGCCGGGACGTGGTCCACCGGCTCTGTGAGGGGGCCCAGGTGTTCGTCTGCAACCTGCTCGCCCATCGCCAGGAACGGTTCGGGCTCGACCCCGCGGCGGTGTTGGCCGTCAATCCCGGCATCGTGCACGCCACCCTGAGCGGCTACGGGACCATCGGGCCCGAGTCGCTGCGGCCGGGCTACGACGTCACCGCCTTCTTCGCCCGGTCCGGCCTGTACGACGCCATGCGGGAGGGGGAGGACGGGGTGGTGCCCATGGCCCGCCCGGCCCAGGGTGACTACACCACCGGCCTGGCCTTCGTCTCCACCATCCTGTCGGCCCTGCGCCTGGCCGAACGGTCCGGGCGGGGCCAGGTGGTGGAAACCTCCCTCTACGAGACCGCCGTGTGGACCCAGGCCAGCGACTACGCCATCACCGCCATCGACCAGCGGCCGCTGCGGCCCCGCGACCGCGAACACCAGGTGGTGGCGACCATGAACCGGTACCCGTGCGGCGACGGCCGCTGGATCGTGATCAACATGCCCCAGGAGTCGGCCTGGCCCCTCCTGTGCCGGACCCTCGACCGGGAGGAATGGCTCGACGACGAGCGGTTCGCCACCGTCCGCTCCCGGTTCCGGCACATGCCCGATCTGGTCACCGCCATCGACGGGGCCATGGCCGCCCGGACCCGTGACGAGTGGGGCAAGATCTTCGACGACGTCGGCATCATCTGGGGCCCGGTCCTCGGCCTCCACGAGGTCGTGACCGACGCCCAGGCCGACGCGGTCGGCCTGTTCCCGGATCTGGACCATCCCGCCATCGGCGCCTACCCGACCGTGGCGGCACCCCTCCGGTTCGCCACCGCCGATGTTCGGCCCCGCACCCCGGCCCCCGGACTCGGGGCCGACACCCACCATGTGTTGGTGGCCGCCGGGTACTCCGACGACGAGATCGATGCCCTGGTCGAGACGGGTGCGGTACACGTCACGGGCTGAAAATCCGGCCGGTCCTTCTCCTCTCCAACAAACTGGACCATACTAGCGGGGACCTTGCCGCTCGTGCGCCGCTGCTGTCGCATCGTGGCGGGCCGACCCGTCGGCCCGGACCCCCAGACCCAACAACCGATACCTGGTGCCTACCCCACAACGCGCTACCACACCGTCCCCCGATCCGGCGTCGTCCGACCCGGTCCCGACCAACCCGCCCTCCGGTGACCCCGGAGGCCCCGAACCGGCTCGCACGGTGTTCGTCCTCGACACCTCGGTGCTGCTGAGTGCCCCCACCGCCCTCGGTGCCTTCGGCGACAACGACGTGGTGCTCCCCATCATCGTGCTCACCGAGCTGGAGGCGAAACGTCACCATCCCGAACTGGGATGGGCGGCCCGCACCGCCCTCCGTCGTCTCGAGGAGATCCGGGAACGGCATGGTGGGCTCACCGAACCGTTCCCCGTGAACGACGAGGGCGGCACCGTCCGCGTCGAACTCAACCATCGGGCCGACGACGTGATCCCCGAGGCGATGCACGACGACAGTGGCAACGATCATCGGATCCTCACCGTCGCCCTGAGCCTGAAACGGGAGGGCCACGACGTCGTCCTGGTCACCCAGGATCTGCCCCTCCGGCTCCGGGCCGGCGTCCTCGGCCTGTCGGCCGAAGAGTACCTGCACCATGTCGACGCCGATCTCGAATGGCGAGGTGTGGTCGAGCTGGCCGTGCCCGCGGCCCGGATCGACGAGCTCTACAAACATGGCGTGGCCGGGGTGGACGGCGCCGCCGATCTGCCGGTCAACACCGGCCTGATCCTGGAGGGTTCGGGCCAGTCGGCCCTCGGTCGGGTCCAGGCCGACGGGAAGGTCCGGCTCGTCACCGACCGCCACGTGTTCGGCATCCGGGGGCGCAACGCCGAGCAGCGGATCGCCATCGACCTTCTGGCCGACGACGCGATCGGTATCGTCTCCATCGGCGGGCCGGCCGGGACGGGGAAATCGGTGCTGGCCCTGGCGGCCGGCCTCGAATCGGTGCTGGAGCACCAAACCCATCGCAAGGTGATGATCTTCCGGCCCCTCTACGCCGTGGGCGGTCAGGAACTGGGCTTCCTTCCCGGCAACGAGGAGGAGAAGATGCGGCCGTGGACCGACGCGGTGGGTGACGCCCTGAGCGCGATCGCCAACTCGGCCGCCCGGGAGGAGATCCAGCGTCAGGAGCTCATCGAGGTCCTGCCCCTCACCTACATCCGGGGCCGGACCCTCACCGACGTGTTCGTCATCATCGACGAGGCCCAGAACCTGGAGCGCAGTGTCCTGCTTACCGCCCTGAGCCGGCTCGGTCCGGGCAGCCGGGTGGTCCTCACCCACGACGTGGCCCAGCGGGACAACCTCCGGGTCGGTCGCCGGGACGGCATCGCCTCGGTGATCGCCTCGTTGCGGGGCCACGAACTGTTCGCCCACGTGTCACTGGACCGGAGCGAACGCAGCGCCATCGCCGCCCTGGTCTCCGACGCCCTCGATCAGGAGTAGCCGCTCAGGCGCCGGGCCAGGCGGCGCTCCAGGTGGAGGCCGTCGGCCAGGGGAAGATCCACGGCGGCCCGCAGGGCCCGGCGGGCCGCGGCCACCGCAGCGCGGTCGAGACCGGCGAGCTGGTGGGCGACGGCCAGGGCGGCGGTATCGGGGTCATCGACCACCAGGTGGACCAGGCCGAGGGCCAGGGCGCCGTCGGCGTCGACCGGGGTGGCCAGGGCCACCAGGGGCAGGGCCGCGGCAGGGCCGAGGACGGCGGTGGCGCTCTGGGTGCCGCCGGCGGCCGGGAGCATGCCCAGCTTGGTCTCCGGCAGCCCCAGCGACACGTCGGGGCCCGCCACCCGGATGTCGCACAACAGCGACATCTCCAGACCCGACCCGAGCGCGGTCCCGTGCAGGGCGACCACCGTCGGCACCGGGCAGTCCACCAGCGGACCCCACGGGTCACGGTCCCACCGGATCCGGCGGGCCTCCACGATCGACGACGCCGACCCGAACTCCGACAGGTCGGCCCCGGCGCAGAAGTGACGTCCGGCGGCCCGGAGCACCACGGCGCCGAGATCGCCGAGGGCCGCCATGTCGCCCACCGCGGCCAGGGCCTCGATGAGCTCGTCCCGCATGGCCAGGTCGTAGATGTTGAGCGGGGGATGGTCGAGGGTGATGACCGCCACCGGGCCGTCGAAGCGGAGGTCGACCCGGGGCCCGGGTGGAGGGGTGATCGTCATCGGCGGGTCCCCTGGTCGGCGCGGGGTTGGTCGGCGCGGGGCGGATGGGGGTGGTCGGCGCGGCGGGCGCCGGGAAGGCGGTGATCGTCGTCGCGGCCGGCGACCAGGGGGGCCAGCACCCCGGCCAGGGAGATCTCGTGGTGGCCGCCGGGTGCACCCCGGCGCCGGGCGGGATCGGTGAGCACCCCGACGGCGGCGGCGAACGCGGTGAGCCCGGCCAGCGGATCGGGGTAGGCGATCGGGGCGGGCTGCCATCGGATCCGCCCCGACACCCCGGGGTCGCCACCGGGCCCGCCCCCGAGGCCGACCGCGGCGTGAACGCCCGGGCCGTAGGCCGTCCAATCCTGCTCGGGGCCACCGGCGGGGAAGGCCACGATCGACATGGTGGCCAGGCTCGGGTTGCCGCCGGCGGCGGCCAGGGTGGCCAGGGCGGCCGGGCCGTACCCGAAGTTTGGCATGACCCGGCGGGAGAAGGCGTCGATCACCAGGTCGGCGTGGGTCACCAGCGCCTCGAACCGGGCCCGGTCGGCGTGCAGCCGGAGGTCGAGATCGAGGGTCTCCTTAGCGGCATTGAGCTCCCGGTACAGGCGGGGATGGGCGGCCAGGGCGTCGGGCCGGCAGGACGGGTCGAGCTTGACCACCCGGGCCCCCGCGGCGGCCAGCAGGCCGGTGGCCAGCGGTCCCGCCCACAGGCCGGTGAGATCGACCACCAGCATCCCGTCCAGGGCGTCGCCGGGGGGGCCGTCGGGCGGGGCCGACCCCACCCTGATCCGTTCCCCAGCGGCGGCGGGGACCCCGCCGCAGAGGTCACCGGTCGCCGGCATCGGGCGGTACGGGGTCACCGGCAGCCGCCAGGTCTGGGCCTCGGCCGCCAGTGTCTCGGGCCGGAGCTGGTCGGGTCGGAGGGTGCGGCGCATCACGGCGAACAGCTCGGCGTCGTCGTCGGTCAGATCGGCGTGGACGGCGCCGTCACCGACCGGGACCGGTGGGGTGGGCCCGGGCCAGTCCTCACCGAGCGCGATCGGGGCGACCAGGTAGCGGGCGGCCGCCCCGATCGATGCCGCGGTCTCGACGGGCGCCCGTCCGGTGCGCCGGGCCAGCTGGTCGTAGGCGGACCGGAGCCGGGCGTGGGCCAGCGGTACCACACCGGCCGGCAGCCGACCGAGGACCCGGTCGGCCCGCCGTGACGGGTCGGTCATCGGCCCGCGAAGTCGGGTGGTCGTTTGTCGAAGAACGCGGCCAGGCCCTCGGCCCGGTCGTCGGTGGCGGCCAGCTGATGGTTGAGGTCACCTTCGAGGCGGAGCCCGTCCCGCAGGGGCAGCTCGGCCCCCCGATGCACCGCCTCCTTGGCGAACTCCAACGACAACGGTCCGCGTTGGGCCAGTTCACCGGCGAGACGGTCGGCCTCGGCGTCGGGATCCTGGGCGATGGCGTGCACCAGGCCGAGGCTGAGTGCGCGCGCCGCGTCCATCTCGGAGCCGAGGAGCACCATGGCCGTCGCCTCGGCCGGACGGATCGCCCGGCCGAGGCGTTGGGTGCCGCCCCAGCAGGGAAGCCGCCCGGCGGCCACGTCGTCGAGCCGGAAGGTGGTGTCGGGCCCGCAGACCCGGATGTCGGTGGCCAGGGCCACCTCGAAACCCACCGAGGCGCACCGGCCCGACAACACCGCGATCACCGGCGGTCGGAGCCGGGCCACGGCGGCCGCCGGGTCGGGATCGAACTCGGCGGGCGCCAGATCGTCGGCCGGGCCGGAACAGAACGGGGACGAAGCGGCGCGCAGCGTCACGACCCGGACCTCCCGGTTCTCCACCAGCCCGACGGCGGCCTCAACCAGAGCGACGGCCGTGGCCCGATCCCAGCGGTCGCCGGGGACGGTGATGGTGACGTGGTGGTCCGGGCCGTCGAGCCGCACTCGTGATGGACGACCCACCGGTCGGCTCAGTCGGCCGACTTGGTCTTCTTGGGCTCGAGCAGGGTCATCGGGTTGCCACCGCACATGAGGGTGGCCGGGCCCGGCTTGGTGACCAGGACCTGAACCCCGGTGGCCTCGCACTCGTAACGCTTGCCGACCTTCAGGCCGTCGCCCCCGGAGCTGGCGGTGATGTCGCCGTCTCCCCCCTTGGTGACCATGACTTCGACGCCGATGTCGTCGAACGTGACCTTTTCTCCTGGCTTGGCTGGCACCTGGCTCTCCTTGGTAACTGCAGCTGTAGTCGGACCGCTCGTCGATGGCGGTGGCCGCGGAGCACCAAGCTAGCGCTTGAGCCCCCGCCACCAGAAGTCCCCGGTCACAGGCCCCGGCCTCGGGCACGTCCGCGTTCGGCCGGGGGCGGATTCGTGCCGGTCGTCACCCGGTGGCCCGGGAGCGGGCCGCCCACACCCGGTCGGGCGTGCACGGAAGGTCGAGGTGGTCGATCCCGTCCGGGCCGAGGGCATCGATCACCGCGTTGTGCACCGCGGGGGTGGCCCCGATCGTGCCCGACTCGCCCACCCCCTTGACGCCGAGCTCGTTGCGGCTGGTCGGCACCTCGGCGGGGATCAGCTCGAACAACGGGAGCTGGTCGGCGGTGACGATCGCGTAGTCGACGAAGGTGCAGGTGAGGACGTTGCCGTCCGGGTCCTCCACCACCACCTCCCCGAGCACCTGGGCGATACCGGCGGCGATCCCCCCGTGGAGCTGGCCGTCGACGATCAGGGGGTTGATCCGGCGGCCGGCGTCGTCGACGGCCACGAAGCGGTCGATCCGCCAGCGGCCGGTTTCGGTGTCGACCTCGACCACGGCCACATGGCTTCCCGACGGGTAGGCGGTCCGACCGCCGAAGTCCGTGGCCAGCTCGCAGGCCAGCGGGGGATCACCGGCCGCCGCCACCGCCCCGGCCAGCGCGTTCCAGCCGATCGACCGGGCCGGGGTACCGACCACGTGGAACCGTCCCGAGGTCCGATCGAGCACGATGTCGGCGGGCGCCGCCTCCAGGACCGTGGCCGCGGCCACCCGGGCCAGTTCGACCACCTCGGCCGCAGCCCGGTGCACGGCCACCCCGGCCGCCTGGGCCGACCGGGAACCGACGGCACCCACCCCCGCCGCGATCAGCTCGGTACTGCCCTCGGACACGTCGATGTCGTCGACGGCCAGGCCGAGCTGGTCGGCGGCGATCTGGGCCCAGGTGGTGCGGTGGCCATGACCCTGGGAGGTCGACCCGGTCACCACGGTCGCCCGGCCGTCGGTCCCCACCGACACCCGGGCCGCCTCCCCGCCGGCGCCCACCGTGACATGGTTGTAGCAGGCGATGCCCACGCCGAGACGTACCGGTCGTCCGGCGGCCCGGCGGGTCGCCTGCTCGGCCCGGAGGTCCCGGTAGCCGACGGCGTCGAGGGCCGTGGCCAGGTCGGCCGGGTAGTCGGCCTCGTCGTAGTCGCCGCCGGTGGGGCTGCGGTGGGGAAGCTGGTCGGGGCGGAGCAGGTTCCGGAACCGTACGTCGGCGGGATCGAGGCCGACCTCGGCCGCGAACCGGTCGACCAGTCGTTCCAGCCCGGCGATGTAGGGGGCCCGACCCGCCCCCCGGAACGCCGAGGTGGGCACCCGGTTGGTGAGGACCGACCGGGTCCGCAGCTCCACATGGTCGATGGCGTAGGGCCCGGACCCCATGGGGACGGTCCAGGCCGGTGGGAGCAGGGCACCGGTGATCGGGTAGGCACCGGCGTCCTTCACCAGGTCGGCCCGGAGGGCGAGCATGCGCCCGTCGGTGGTGCCGGCCAGGACGAAACGGATCTCTTCCCCCCTGGCCTGGGTGGCGGCCACCAGGTACTCGGATCGGGTCTCCACCCACACCACCGGACCACCGAGCCGGCGGGCGAGTTCGGGCACGATCCGCTCCTCGGCCGTGCGCCCCACCTTCCCGCCGAAGCCGCCGCCCACCGACGGTCCCGCGGTGACGGTCACCTGGTCCCGTTCGAGCCCGTACAGGGCGCACAGTTCGTCCCGGAACCCGTGAGGCCGCTGGATGGCCGCCCACACCTCCAGCCGTTCGGCCCGTCCACGGCCGGCCCAGACGCTGCCCACCGCCCGCCCCTCCAGCGGGGCCGGTGACTGGCGGGGGTTGGTCACCGTCAGCTCGACCCGGACCGGTGCCCGGCTGAACCGCTCGGGGTTGGGACGGGAGCCGAGCCATCCCGAGTCGACCACGACCTCGCCGGCGGCGAGGTCGAGCACCGGGGTCCTCACCCGGTAGCCGACCTCGACGGCCTCCGCCGCGTCGACCGCGGCCGCCTCGGTGTCGGCCACCACCACCGCGACCGGCTGGCCCACATAGCGGACGTCGCCGATCGCCAGCAGGGGCTGGGTGGCGTCGGGGCCCAGGCCGATCAGGTCGGGGTGGAAGGGCCCGGGCGTCAGATCCAGGTCCGCCCCGGTGACCACGGCCAGCACCCCGGGTCGGCGGCGGGCCGGGTCCGCGTCCACCCCGACCACCTCGGCGTGGGCGTACGGCGACCGTACGAACACGGCCCGGGCCGCCCCGGCCAGGGCCCCGGCCGCGCTCGGCGCGGCCCGGTCGGCCACGGTGCGGGCCGCACCGGTCACCAGCTCCCGGGCGTGGCGGAGGGGAAGGGGACGACCGACGTGGGGTCGGGTGGATGGATCGGACATGACCGCAGTCTGGCAGCCCGGTGACCCGCCGGTCGGGTGACGGTCCTGGCGGTCGGGGGAGCCGGGTCGGTACGATCGCCCGATCCGCAATGTCTGGGGGACAAGATCATGCCTGGCGCGCTCGACGGGATCACCGTCCTCGACCTCTCCACCCTGGTCCAGGGGCCGCAGGCCGCGGCGATGCTCCACGACATGGGGGCCGCGGTCATCAAGGTCGAGCTCCCCGGGATCGGTGACGTCGGGCGCCATGTGTCCCCCGTGCCCGAATCGGGCCGGTCGGGGGTGTTCGTGGCCTGCAACCGGGGCAAGCGCAGCATCACCGTCGACCTGCACACCGACGGCGGCCAGGCCATCCTGCGGCGCCTGGCCGCCCGGGCGGATGTCCTGATCTCCAACTTCGCTCCCGGCACGCTCGACCGGTGGGAACTCGGCTACACCGACCTCGCCGAGGTCAACCCCCGGCTGATCTGGGCTGCCGGCTCCTACCTCGGATCCGACGGTCCCGAGTCGGGGCGGGAGGGGGCCGACATGGCCGGTCAGGCTTACGGCGGCCTGATCTCCACCACCGGCACCGATGGTGGGCCGATGACGCCGGTCGGTGTCCTCGTCGCCGACCATTGCGGCGCCCAGAACCTCACCACCGGCATCCTGGGCGCCCTCTACGCCCGGGAACGGACCGGTCGCGGCCAGAGGGTCGACGTCTCCCTCCTCGGGGGGCAGGTGTGGCTCCAGGCCAGCGAGCTCACCCACCTCCTGCTCACCGGTGACCAGGCCGGACGGTCCAATGGTGGGCATCCCCTGGTGCACGCCCTGTACGGCATCTTCCCCACCGAGGACGGCTACCTCGCCATCGCCGGCTGCCCCGAGCATCTGTGGCCCGGCATGCTGCGGGCGGTGGAGCGCCCCGACCTCGCGGACCATCCCCGCTTCGGCCGGTCCCTGGTGACCAGTGAGGTCCGGGACGAGCTGTGCGAGGTGTTCGCCGGCATCTTCGCCGGCCGCACCACCGCGGCATGGTGCGAACGGCTGGCCGCCGAACACCAACGGTTCGCCCCGGTTCGGAGCCACACGGAGGTGGTGGGTGACGCCCAGGCCGTCGCCAACGGCTACCTGGCCGATGTCGACCACCCGGAGTGGGGCCCGCAGCGGATCATCGGCAACCCGATCCGCATGTCGCACACCCCGACCGTGCCGGGGGTGGTCGCACCCGAGCTGGGTCAGCACACCGAGGAGATCCTGCTCGAAGCGGGCTACGACTGGGACGACATCAGCCGGTTCCGCGACGCCGGCGCCATCTGAGTCCCGGGCGCCCGGACCCGGACGGGGTCCCGTCGCTCGGCCGGGTATCGGCGCCCGGGGCCGGGCCGGGGGTGACCGCTTCGGCCCGGTGACGGCCGGTACTATCGCCCGGGCGAGCGGAACGAACCGGGGAGGTTCAGGTGGCCAGGTTCGGAGGAACACGGGAGACGGGGCGGGACGGCAGCGGTTCCCGCGGGCCGCGCCGGAGCGGACCGGGATGGGCACGGCCCGCCGGGGCCTGGCGGGCCGTCGCCCTGCTGCTGGTCGGAGCCCTGGTGGCGGCAGGCTGTGGCCTCGACGGCGCCTCCCTCGGTCTCGGCGACGACGAGACCACCACCACGGCACCGACGACCACGGCCACCGCATCGACCGACACGGTGGCCACCACCCCCGTCGAGTCGTGCCCGATGACGAGCGAGGCGCTCGCCGCCGTCAACGCGGCCACCTACGCGGTCTACGGCGAGACGTTCGTCAACGATCCCGAGGAGGGCCCCACCGTGCGCCAGGCCCAGATCGGCACCGCCTGGGCCGTCGACGATCATGTCCTGGTCACCAACGGCCACATCACCGAGGCCTACCGGGAGTTCGCCGCCGATGGCGTCCAGCTCGATCGGGCCTTCGCCATCGAGGCCGGCACCGGGACCCTGGTCGATCTGACCGAGGCCATCACCCACCCCGGCTACACCGGTGACCCGCTTGGTTCCCCCGATGTCGGCCTGCTGATCACCGAACAGACCCTCCCCACCCTCCTGCCGTTGGCCCCCGATGACGTCGAGCTCCAGCTCGGCGAACTGATCCACATCGTCGGCTTCCCCGGCGACGTCACCGACACCATCCAGATCATCCCCGGTGAGACCGTGCCCCAGGCGACCTCACTGTCGGGGGCGGTCACCGCCCTGCGGACCTTCGGTGACGCCGCCGTCGTCACCCCCGCCAACATTGACATCATCCAGCATCAGGCCCCGACCACACCGGGCACCAGCGGCTCGTCGATGGTGGCCTGCGGGGCCGTGGTCGGTGTCAACAACGCCGGCACCGTCAACCTGGTGGCGGTGCCGACCGAGGACGGCTCGCTTACCATCGACCGTCAAGCGGCGGCGGCCAACAATTTCGCCATCCATGTTCGCCACATTCGTGAGCTGGTCGGTCTCTACCTGGTGGAGCAGGTTACCGCGGTGTCGTTGCCGGTCGAGGCCGAGACCGAGGCGATGGACGTCCCCTTGGGGATGTCCGCCGGGGTGACCCTGACCGGCGAGGTCACCGACCCCTACCCGCACACGATCGAGATCACGGTGGCCGACGACGGCTCCATCACCGGCCAGTCGACATGGGGTGGCAATGTGTACGGCCTTTACGGCGTCCTGTTCAGCGACGGGTCCGTCGTGTTCACCGACGACGGACCCGAGGTCAACCCGGAGACGTCCCGCGGTGTCTACCAGGGCACCATCGTCGACGACCAGACGATCAGTGGTGAGTACTACGAAGAGCGGGATCCGAACGTGGTGGCCGAGTTCACCGCGACGGTCACCGGCTGACGGGGGCCCGGCCGGCGGGCCCCCGTCGACCGGGCTCACTCCATCATGTTGTTGACCCGGGTGACCGCATCGATGAACTCGTCGACCATGTCGAGCACGACCCGGTCGGCGTGTTTCGACTCGTTCATCGAACCGACGATCTGCCCCACGAAGTAGTTGGCCAGCTTGACCGCGCCCTCGTTCTGCGGGTTCGTGGCCGCCCGGTCGATCCGGTGCTGGGCTTCGGCGATCAGCAACGGTTGGAGCGGCATGGGCAGGGTGCCGGGGGAGTCCGGTCCCTCCCATTCCTCGGTCCACGCGGAACGGAGCTGGCGGGCCGGCTTGCCGGTACGGGACCGGGACCGCAGGGTGTCCGATGAGGTGGCGGTCAGGAACTTCTCCTTCACCGTCGGATGGGTCTCGGCTTCCAGGGTGGTCAGCCAGATCGAACCGCACCACACCCCATCGGCGCCCAGGGCCAGCGACGCCGCCATCTGCCGTCCACTGCCGATACCCCCGGCGGCCAGCACCGGCACCGGCGTCACCGCGTCCACGATCTCGGGCACCAACACCATTGTGGCGATCTCGCCGGTGTGGCCACCTGCCTCGTAGCCCTGGGCGATGATCAGGTCGACCCCGGCGGCCACATGCCGCACGGCGTGGGACGCCTTGCCCGCCAGGGCGCCGACCTTCACCCCGTTGGCGTGGGCCCGTTCGATCATGTCGGGCGGGGGCGGGCCGAGGGCGTTCACGATCAGCGAGATCGGGTGGGCGAAGGCCACGTCCATCAGGGGGACGGCCTGGTCGTAGCTCATCGGTGCCGCGTCGCTGACGTTGACCTTGCGTTCCCGGTCCTCGGGAAGGGGCGGGACGTCGTACTTGTCCATGAGCCCGTCCACGAAGGCCCGGTGGCCGGCCGGGATGCGCTCCTTCAGGGCCTTGCTGCCGACCCCACCCTCGTCGGACCCCTCGTACTTGGCCGGGACGATCAGATCGACCCCGAACGGCTTGCCGCCGACCTCCTCGGCGATCCAGGCCAGGTCGATGTCGAGCTCTTCCGGGGTGAGCGCCGCCGCGCCGAGCACGCCGTAGCCGCCGGCCTTGGAGACCGCGGCGACGACGTCACGGCAATGGGTGAAGGCCAGGATGGGGAACTCGATCCCCAGGAGGTCGCAGATCTTGGTGCGCATGCCGACACGGTACGGCCTCCCGGCGCTACGGGGCCAACGCCGACCCGTCGACGTCAGCCGGAGGCCGGGTCCGCCGGGAGATTCTGGGGGCAGAACCAGCCCACGAAGGCGCCGAACAGCTCGGCGTAGGACTGGATGTCGATCGTGTCGCGCTCATCCCCGCTGAGCGACACGGTGTAGGACTGGATCACGGCGAGGCCCAGGGCCTCCTGGCTGTCGTCGGGGTCGGTGAGCGAGCAGGCGTCGGCGGCGAGGTCGAACAGGCGCTGGTCGGTGGCCATGTCACTGAAGGCGAGGGCGG
>JBKDZN010000278.1:0-1655 GCA_047971245.1 Acidimicrobiales bacterium | reverse complement strand
GGCCGGGTCGATCAACACCCGTTCCGGCGGGTGCCGAACGGGCAGCCCGGCCGCGGCACCGTCGATGATCCGGTGCTCCGCGCCGACCGCGGCCATCGCCGCCGCCCGGTCCGCCATGCCCTCGCCGCTGAACACGCAACCGACATCCGAGACCAGCGTGCGGCCGGCGAACTCCGCCCAGCGGCGGAACCCGGCCCGCGCGGTGTCGGCCAGCTCCACCAGCTCCGGATCGGCGTGGGCCAACCGGAAGATGCGCGACGAGCCGGCCGAGCGCTCGCCCATCGGCGTCGCCCGCTCGAGGCAGGTCACCTCGGCGCCGCGCTCGAGAAGCCCGACGACCGCGGACAGCCCGACCACGCCCGCGCCGACCACCGCCACCCGCATCGGCCCACCCTAGGGACGTCCGACGACACCCCCGAGGGCGGCGCCGCGGATCAGGTCGTGGCCGAACTCGCCCGCACCGCAGCGGCGAGGCGGAATGCCAGATAGCCCGCCCCAGCCAGGCCACCACCGACGACGACCGCGGCCCCGAGGCCCTGGTCGATGACCTGTACGCATGCCGCCGCAGGCGGCAGCACCAGCAGCCAACGCCGTGGGCGGGGTCAGCGCTGCCCACGAGACGAATGCGCCGTAGGCCACGACGCTGGGAGCGAACGCGATGGCCATGACGAGGAGCACCCCGAGGTGGAACAGCGTGGTGGTCAGCCACGCCGTCCGGCCGGTCGTGTCGAGCAGGGCGTGGAACTGGTCCCGTGTGGCCTGGGACGACCAGCTCAACCAGCCCGTCACGAGCGGCGGATGGAACATGAACGGGGAACTGCGCCACCCAGGTGATGTCGGGCACGACGAGAAGCGCGCCGACCGCATACAGGACCCGATAGACACCGAGGTCGTGCGCGGTGAACGGGCCCTGTTGCACCCATTGGTCGAACCAGGAGAGAAAGCGATCGAGCGCCCTCACCCGAACTCCACGTGGATGGTCTTGAGGTGGCGGTGGGTTTGTTGGGAAGCCTGGTAGCCGGTGATCCGCCACTCGATATCGGCGGCGACCGGTGTCCGCCCCGGAAACCGTCCCACAACTCTGGAGCGGAGCCAGCTGACGCTCTCCGGATCAGCCGCGATGGCGTCGTCGGTGAACGTGGTCGACACCAGCTCCGTGGGATCGAACCGGGTCTCGGGGAGGATGTGTCGAAGCGGACAGCGGCCGGGTGGCCAGCGGCGAACCGAACGGTGACGGTGGCCTGGCTGCGCACGGTCTCACCGTCGTGCAGCGGGAAAGTCGGCATGATTATTGCCGGGTAGGGCTCACGTCCCAGCCATCCGGCCAGAGGCAACCCGAGGAGGACGAATGCGACAGCCGTCGCGAATGCGATGCGCACCCCTCGCTTCTCGGCCGGACACGTTGCCATTGTCGGTAGGTATTAACAATGCACGTGGTGACACACTGAAGCATCGCTGGAATCCATCGTTCGTGTGCGCCCGTGAGTCCGAACGGATCGGCGGTCCCGCCGTCTGGGCCCAGGGTTACTACGTAGGGTTGACCTCATGGACGACGTACCGATCCGCGACGAGTCGATCCGCCTCGGACAGTTCCTCAAGCTGGCGAACATGATCGACAGCGGTGCCGACGCGAGGGCCGCCATCACCGACGGGCA
>JBKDZN010000277.1:0-4304 GCA_047971245.1 Acidimicrobiales bacterium | reverse complement strand
CTGTGGCAGGCGGCGCGTGCGCAGCTGGATCGGCTCGCCGGCGAGGCCCGCTCCTCAGTGGTCGTGTCCGCCGACCGGGCCGACCTCGACGAACGGCTCCGGAACCCGGCCGAGTGCCCGGGCTGGAACTCGGCCGCTCATCGGGCACGGGCGCGCCGACGTATCGAACGGGGACCGATCCTGATCGGCCACCGGCGCGTCGTGCTCTGAGCGACCGGCGTTCGAGGCCCTGACCGACACGCACGAGCGGATCAACGCCGGTGACGTGGGTCAGGAGCCCGACGCCACCCCCTACAGCCTGACGATGGAGAACGCGGGAATCGCGCGGGGCGCGGCCGACGTCACGTACTCCCCGAACTGGGGCATCAGGTCGGCCTGCCGTCCGATGGCGGCCGCAGCCTGGTCGTCGGGCAGGGGGTCCAGCCGGGCCGCGAACCGCTCGGTGCCGAACTCGACGTCGATGTCAGGATTGGCGATCAGGTTGTGGTACCAGTCCGGGTTGGTCGGCGCCCCGGCCTTGGAGGCGAACACGGTCATGTCATCCCCCTCGACCAGGGCGACCAGCGGAACCTCACGCACCTGGCCGCTCTTGGCCCCGATGGTGTGCAGGATCACCAGTGGCGCATCGCCGAACTGGGCCGCCTTGCCGCCGTTGGCCCTGAACTCTTCGATTATTTGCCGGTTCCAGTCGTTCATGACCGTTCAGTCAACACGGCCTGGCCGGTGGTCGCACCCGGGTCGGTGGGGCGGCGGCCGCGGTTCTGCGTACCGGCCGACGATCCGTGCCAGACTCCCGACGTTGCCGACGTGACCCCAACGGTGAGGAGCCCTCGATGCCACAGCCACGGATGGACGGGAAGGTCGCGGTGATCACCGGCGGCGCCAGTGGGATCGGACGGGCGTGCGCCCTCGCCTTGGCGGCTGAAGGGGCCCGGGTCGTGATCGGCGACCTCCAGCTCGACGTGGCCGGCGACGTGGTGGCGGCCATCGAGTCCGACGGCGGTACCGCCCACGCCACCGCGCTCGACGTGACCGACGGTCCCAGCAGCGAGGCCCTCATCGCCGTGGCCCTGGATCGGCACGGCCGGCTCGACACAGTGGTGGCCGCGGCCGGGGTGTCCCACGCCGCCTACGTGAGCGGCGGCGAGGTGGCGAGGGAGGGCGACGGTCTGATCGATCAACCGGTGGCCGAATGGCAGCGCGTCCTCGACGTGAACCTCACCGGTGTCATGAGGATCAACCAGCTGGCCGCCCGGGCGATGCTGGAGGCCGGCCACGGCGGCAGCATCGTCAATATCGCGTCGGTGGCGGCCAAAGTGCCGCTGCGACGAGCCGCCGATTACTGCGTGTCCAAGGCCGGGGTGTGGATGCTGACCAAGACGTTCGCCTTGGAGATGGCGCCCCTCGGGATCCGGGTCAACGCCATCGGCCCCGGCTTCATCGAGACCCCCATGACCGCACTCATGCGCCAGGATGAGGAGACCCGGGCTGGCATGCTGGCGGTGACCCCGATGGGCCGCCTCGGCCAGCCCGAAGAGATCGCATCCACCGCCGTATTCCTGGCCAGTGACGAGTCGTCCTACATGACCGGCCAGCTACTGTTCCCGGCCGGCGGCATGTTCACCGGTTGAGCCGCGCGGCCGCCGTTCGCTGGAGCCCAAAGCGCTTCCGGTGGCCGGGGTAGTCTTGGGCATCGGCCGGCTCGGCCCGACGAGCGACCGCTTCACCTCGGCGTTTCACCATCACGACACGGTACTCCCAGGACCCGGACCCGGCGGCCTCCGCGGAACAGCCGACCGCGGCCGAGGACCTGCGCTTGTCTTCGCTGGTCCTCGGCGCCCGCCGGCCCAGGGCATACAGCCGCTCAGACGACGCTGGCGGCCAGGCGTTTCGTGATGAGCTCCTCGGCCTCGGCCACGATCCGGCTGATCAGTTCCTGGCAGGTGGGGATGTCGTGGATCAATCCCTGCACCATCCCGGCCGACCAGATCCCGGCCTCGGTGTCACCGGTCGTGTACACGGTGCGGCCCCGGACCCCGGCCACCAGTTCCTGGACGTCGGAGAACTCGCCGCCCTCGCCGAGGATCTCCACCACTTCGTCCGAGACGGTGTTCTTCGCCACCCGGGCCGTGTTGCGCAACTGGCGGAAGATGAGGTTGGTGCTGCGTTCGTCGCCGTCCACCAGGGCCTGCTTGACGTTCTGGTGGATCTGGGCTTCCTGGGTGGCCATGAACCGGGTGCCCATGTTGATCCCGTCGGCCCCGAGGGCCAGGGCGGCCACCAGGCCTCGGGCGTCACCGAACCCGCCGGAGGCGATCATCGGGATGGTGATCTTCTCGGCCGCGGCCGGGATGAGGATCAGGCCGGGGATGTCGTCCTCGCCGGGGTGACCGGCGCATTCGAACCCGTCGATCGAGATCCCGTCGACCCCGATGCTCTGGGCCTTCACGGCGTGACGGACGGCGGTGCACTTGTGGAGCACCTTCACCCCGTTGGCCTTGAAATCCGGAAGGTGGTCAACCGGGTTGAACCCGGCCGTCTCCACGATCTTCACCCCGGCCGAGATGATGGCGTCCCGGTATTCCGCGTAGGGGGGCGGGTTGATGGCGGGCAGGATCGTTAGGTTGACGCCGAACGGCTTGTCGGTCATCTCCCGGCACCGTTCGATCTCCTTGGTCAGATCCTCCGGGGTGGGCTGGGTGAGGGCGGTGATGAACCCCAGCCCGCCCGCGTTGGCCACGCCCGCGACCAGTTCGGCCACGCCCACCCACTGCATGCCGCCCTGCACCACCGGCGCCTCGACGCCGAAGGTTTCGGTGAACTTCGTCTTGATCATGGGTGCTCTCCCTCAGGGTTGATGGTGTGCTTGCTCGTTGATGTAGTCGTAGCCCACGTCCAGCATCATCATCCGGTGCCGGGCGCCGGGGGCGGCCAGGTCGCCGGACTCGTAGGCCGGGTCGTCCTGGTACACCGAGTAGACCGTGTCGCCGTCACGATGGAGGCGGGGTAGGAACACCTCGTCGGCCCGGGCCGCGGTGGCGGTCAGGGCGTCGGCCACGGTGGCGTGGGGGAGGAGCCGCAGCAGGCTCACATAGGTGGGGGCGGCCAGGTTCACCGTGCCGGTGCGGCATCCGTCGACGGCCGAGCCGATGGTGTGCCACTCGTAGGCCCGGATCTCCCCGTCGTCGATCACCACCTCCCCGTCGGGGGCGGGGACCACGAAGAACCAGGTGGCGAACCGGCGGTTTCGACCCAGCGGGGTGGTCCAGTGGGAAAGGGTGACGAGCTGACCGGGGTCGATGACCAGGCCGGCCTCCTCGTGGGCTTCGCGCACCGCGGCGAGGCGGGCCGCGGCCAGATCGTCGGCGGCCGCCGCGAGCTCGTGGTCGTCGACCCGGCCCCCGGGGAACACCCACGAACCGCCGTGGAAGGCCAAGCCCTCGTCGCGGCGCACCACCAGCACTTCGAGACCCCCGGGCCCGTCACGCAACGGGATCACGGTGGCGGCAGGGCGAATCGGGACCGCGTTCGGATCTTCGGCCATCATGTTCACGGCGCGACCCTAGCGGTCACCACCCGGAGGCTTCGAGACGGCGGACACGTGGCGTTCGTCGCCCCGCCCCACCCCCGGTGGGGGCCACGGCCCGGCGTGCCCGCCCAGCCACCCGGTCGGGTGGGCAACGAGGCCGGCGAGCGCCGCGGCGAGGGGATCGGCGGTCGCCCGGCGCCGGCCGAGCCCCGCCGTGGCCTCCTCGTCGCCCACCGCCGCGGCCCAGACCCGGCCGGCGGCGATGAGGCGGAGTTCGTGACCGCGTCCAGTGGCCCGGGCGGCCGCGCCGAGGGCCAGGGGCCGCAGGGCGTCCCAGTCGGCCGCCGTGATCCAGCCGGCCCGATGGGCGAGGGCGGTGGCGGCGGCGTGCTCCCAGGCGTCGGCCCGGCCGGCGGCCAACCCGAGCGGGGTCCACACCCAGGCCGGCCGGTGACCCCGGCGCAGCGCCAACGGTCCGGCCAGGGCGGCCCGCCACCGCTCGACGGCCACCTCCCCGCCGGGGCCCACCGGACCGTCGAGGGCCAGGGCGGCCAGGGTCCCGTCCAGGAGGCGGACCCATCCCGGTTCGCTGGCCGGCACCCCCAACCAGGCCCGGCCGGCGTCGGCCCGGAACCGGGTGAGCTGGTCGGGATCGAGCCGGCCCCAACCGGCCCGGGCGGCCCGGGTGTGGGCGTGGTCGACCCGCAACGGGTCGCCGCCCCGCCGGCCCCGCGCCGCCAGGCCCACCCGCCGGGCCCGGTCCGTCACCGCCGGG
>JBKDZN010000276.1:0-16113 GCA_047971245.1 Acidimicrobiales bacterium | reverse complement strand
CCGGTTCGGGGTCGCCCTTGGAGAACGGTGCTGCCTGCCGCTTGCCTGAACGGCGGGACTCCCCGAGCAGCTTCTCCCGCTCTGCGATCACGGCGCCGCGTTCAGCGATCACGGCGTGGCGTTCGGCCAGGGCCGACTCCAGCCGGGCCACCACAGCCTCCAACCGGGTGACCACCCCAGCCAGATCACCACCAGACAAACCCGAAATCAGAGGCTCCGATCACTCGGGCCCGACCACCGCACGCCGCCACCTGTCGACCCCACCCACCAGCCACAAGGGCAGACCCCACGAAACAAGTACGGCTGACGCCATGGTGAATCAACGAGTGCATGTGGTTGTGTGTGGGAGTCGATTCACCCACTTCTTTGGCGCTGAAAGGCGCTGTATTCTCAGCCAAGCGTTGATCGCTGCGGCCGGAAACAAGCCGGTCTACCCGCATGATGCGGCGGCAATTGTCGGTCGGGGCGGTGATTGTCCGAGCGTTTGGCCGGCGGGCAACGAGATATCGGAACACCGTGGGGGGATGGGTTCATGATGAAGCGGCAGCTGGCGGGAACGCGGCTGGGTGGTGTCGCCATGCTGTGGCGGGATCGACTGGATCTGGTTCGTAGCGCCGCCACCGAGTCCCTCTCGGTCGGCGATCTCCGCAACAATGCACTCGCCGGCTTTCTCGTCACCCGGTTGCGCCGGCCGGGAACGGCGTTCGTCGACGTCGGCGCCCATATCGGCTCGGTGATCGGTGAGGCCCTACGGCATGCGCCCGGCCCGGCCATCGCCTTCGAGGCCGTCCCAGCCAAAGCCGACCACCTGAAGCGCCACTATCCCGGCATCACGGTCCACAATGTCGCCCTGCTCGACCGAGACGGCGAGTTGGACTTCTTCGTCGATAATGCCCGCAGCGGCTACAGCTCGCTCGCTTCGCGTCCGGGCGATGTCACGCGGATCACCGTCAAGGGCGCCCGGATGGACGCGATCCTCGACCGCAACGACATCGATGTCATGAAGATCGATGTCGAGGGCGCCGAACTTGGTGTTTTGCGTGGGGCGGAAGGCGTGATCGGGTGCAACCGGCCGGTCGTCATGTTCGAAAGCGGGCCGGGCTCGGAGTTCGGATACACGAAGGAAGCCATCTGGCGTTGGTTCGACAATCACGAGTACCAGGTCTGGGTTCCTGATCGCATCACCCGCGCGGCGCGAGCGACCACGTTGGAGGTGTTCATCGATGGCCATGAGTATCCACGGCGCACAACCAACTACTTTGCCATTCCCGCCGAGCGACTGACCGAGGTCAGTTCGCGGGCACGCGCCGTACTCAACGATCCGCCGGACTGGCGGGAGTGGCCGGCCGTGGGGGGGAGCCTGATCCGGTGAGCGAGGCCCGGGATCGACGGTCCGGTCGGAGGCCGGCGCCGTGGTCGGGGCCCGGTTGCGTCGTGGCACGTCCGCGGCGGGTGTGCCGTTACCGATGCCATCGCCTACCATCCCGCCCATGAACGTGGTCGTATGCGTCAAACAGATTCCCGATCCGGCCGACCCCGGCGCGCTCGATCCCGAGACCAAAACCCTGGTCCGGGACGTCAAGCTGATTCTCGACGAGTCCGATTCCTACGGCGTCGAGATGGCGTTGCAGCTGGTCGACGCGGCGGGTGAGGGCGAGGTCCGGTTGGTGTCGATGGCGCCCAACAACGAGCGGTCGGGCCTACTGACCGCGCTGGCCATGGGGGCCGCCTCGGCCACCCTGGTCTCCGATCCGGCGCTCCAGGGCTCCGACGCCCTCGGGACCGCCAAGGTGCTGGCCGCCGCCATCGGCGACGGGGCCGACCTGATCATCGCCGGCTCCGAGAGCTCCGATGGCTACACCGGCACCGTTCCCACCCAGATCGCCGGTGTCCTCGGCCTGCCGTCAGTGACGGCGGCCAAGTCGATCACCGTCGACGGTGACACCGTCAAGATCGAACGGCAGACCGACGCCGGACACGACGACGTCGAATGCCCCACCCCGTGCGTGGTCAGCGTGACCGCCGGTGTGGTCGAGCCCCGCTACCCCTCGTTCAAGGGGATCATGGCGGCCAAGTCGAAGCCGGTGGAAGAGAAGACGGTGGCCGACCTCGGTCTCGATGCCGATCAGGTCGGCTGGGCCGGGGCCGGGCAGGAGATCGTGGAGATCAGTGCCGCCCCCCAACGTGAGGCCGGCGAGATCATCGAAGACGACGGCGAGGGCCATCTGAAGATCGTGGCCTTCCTCGAACAGATGAAGCTCATCTGAGGACGCGGAGCGAAACAATGACGTTGTCAACCATCTGGGTGCTGGCCGAGGCCGTCGACGGCGAGGTCACCGCCACCACTCTGGAACTGCTCACCAAGGCTCGCGAACTGGCCGACACCGTTGAGTGTGTCTACGCCGGCGACGACGCCGACGACCTGGCCGAGAAGCTGGGCGAGTTCGGGGCCGAGACGGTCCATCAGACCGGCGATCTCGACGATGCCCTCGTCGGCGCGCCGACTGCGGCCGCCATCGCCGCTGCGGTCGAGGCCGGCGACGGTCCCGATGCCGTTCTCATGGCCACCACCTACGACGGCCGCGACGTGGCCGCCCGCCTGTCGGTCGCCCTCGATCGCACCGTCATCACCAATGTGGTCGGTCTCGAGCTCGACGACGACACATTGGTGGGCACCGAGCCGGTGTTCGGCGGGACCACCGAGGTTCGCACCCGGTTCACCGGCGATGAGCCCTTCATCGTGCTGGTCCGGCCGAAATCGTTCGTGGCCGAACCCTCCGGGGGCGATGCCGCCGACGTGGAGGACCTCGACGTCCCCGACGAGGTCGCCGGAGCCGGCGCCGAGATCACCGAGCGCCACGTCGAGGAATCCGACGGGCCCAAGCTCGACGAGGCCGCCGTGGTCGTCTCGGGTGGCCGTGGCCTGGGCGAGGCCGAGAAGTTCGAGATGGTGGAAGCCCTGGCCAAGGCCCTCGGGGGCGCCGCCGGTGCCTCCCGGGCCATCGTCGACGCCGGCTGGGTTCCCTACTCGATGCAGGTCGGCCAAACCGGCAAGGTCGTCAAGCCCGACCTGTACATCGCCGCCGGCATCTCCGGTGCCACCCAGCACCTCGTGGGGATGAAGGGATCCAAGAACATCATCGCCATCAACAAGGACCCGGAGGCGCCGATCTTCGCCGTCGCCGACCTCGGCATCGTGGGCGACGTCCACAAGGTCATGCCGGCCCTGCTGGAGGCTCTTGGCTCGCGCTGATTGGGCCGCCGCCGTCGGACGGCGCAACCCGTAGCCGACGACCCCGAACGGGTCATCCCGAGGCCCGGACCCCGAGGAGGGTCCGGGCCTCGGCGCGTCGCCCGAGGCACCGTGAAACGGCTCCCGCGGGTCAGTCGTTCAGTCGATCAGCTGTCGCCGGGGGCCAGTCCGGCCGGGACGAAGGTCATACGGGCGTCGACGACGGCGACCGTGCGGTCGCCGGGCAAGGCGTGGGGCGACACCCACGTCTCGGCGAAGGGGGGCACATCAAGGTAGACCCAGTTGTCGAGTCGGTCCCCGAAGCGTCGGGTGTCGAGCACGGCCACGCCGGTGCCGGCGGCTACGGCCCTGACCCCGTCCGCGGTGCCGCCCGGGGTGGCGGCGTCGTAGCGGCGGCTCACGGTGAGGTGGACACTGTGCCGGCCAACCGAACTGCTCTGGAAGCCGGCCCCGGTGGTCACCCCGCCCGGCGGCAGGGGTACCGGCCCGGCCCAGGCGCCGAGGCGGCCCAAGGTGGTGTCGCCGGCCACCGGGTGCTGGTCGACCCAGCGGAACAGGACCTCGGAGCGGGCCTGCCCGTCGGGTCCGGGACGCTGGTCGGTCACGGCCACCACCAGGTTGTCGAGCGGGTAGCCGGAGCCGGGAACCTGGTAGCCGAGCCGGTGGGTGGCCCCCCATTCGTCGGTCGAGCGGCCGTGCCGGTCGGTCTGGCTCCAGCCGTTCCGGTCGAACTCGGCGGCGTACTGGTCGACGACGTCCTCGGGCTTGCCGCCAGCCACGAAGGTCGCCTCGGCGATCACGTCGACGGCCTGCTCATCCTGGGTCAGGCGGGCATCCACCCGGACCCCGGTCAGGTAGGCGCCCGCCGGGGTGGGAACGGTCGGGAACGGCACCAGCCGGTTCATCTGGCCGCTCAGGTCGTCGATCGGTCCGTGCATCGATTCGAGGACGGTGCGGACCTCGTCAGCGGGGGCGGCGTCACCCAGCGGTGGCCCGACCGGCAGCACGGCGGCGTCCGGGGCACCGCCCTCGTCCACCTGACTGAGGCCGAGCTCGGACAGCTCATCGGAACTGAGTGGTGCGCTCTCGAGCGCAGGGAGGCCGCTGCCGTCGGCGCCGAGCGCCTCGCCGCCCTCGGTGGCCGGGCCGGCGCTGTTGGCCCCGCAGCCGGTGGCGAGCAGTAGCCCGGCGACCGCGGCCAAGGCCGCGACAAGGCGGAACCGCGCCCGGATCCGGGTGTGGTCGGTACCCCCTGGTCCGATCGGAGATCCAGGGGTGGTGGCGCAGGATGCACCTGCAGTCGATTTCGGGCCTGTTGTCGTGGTCATCCCGCGTCGGGTTCGCTCCCAGCCAGCCGATCTGCCCCAGCGCAACACGCTACCGAGGTCACCGGGCCAACCGGTCGACCCGGGAGGTTTGCCTGTCGGGACCTCCTCCGGGTGGGCAACGACGGCGTGGTGGGCAACGACGGAGGAGAGTGCGAGGATGGCGGCATGGCATCCGATGTCCGTGATCGACTCACCAACGAGACCGTCGAACTGCTGCAGGCACTCATCCGGAACCGGTGCGTCAACGACGGCACGCCCGAGTCCGGTCATGAGGACCGCAACGCCTCCCTGCTGGAGGGCCTCATCGAGCATCCGGCCCTGGACATCCAACGCTACGAGGTTCTGCCGGGCCGATCCTCGATCATCGCCCGGTGGTCGGGTACCGACCCCGACGCCCCCGCCCTTTGCCTGATGGGTCACACCGACGTGGTCCCCGTCTCCCCGGAGGGCTGGACCCACGATCCGTTCGGGGGTGAGCTGATCGGCGACGAGATCTGGGGCCGGGGGGCGGTCGACATGCTCAACCTGACCTCGTCGATGGCGGTGGTGTTCCGCCACCTGGTCACCACCGGCCGACGCCTGCCGGGCGACGTGGTGTTCTTCGCCGTGGCCGACGAGGAGGCCGGCGGCCGGTACGGGGCGGGCCCGCTGGTGGCCGACGAGTGGGACGCCCTCCGCTGCGACTATGTGCTCACCGAGTTCGGTGGGATCCCCCTCCACTCGCCGAAGGGCACGAGCGTGCTGGTGACCACGGCCGAGAAAGGACTCGGCTGGCGCCGGCTCACCGTACGGGGCGAGCCGGGCCACGGCTCGATGCCGTACGGGACGGACAATGCCCTCGTCAAGGCGGCCGAGGTGGTACGACGGCTGGCCCACTACAGCCCGGCCCCGCGGCTCGATGAGTTGTGGGCCGCCCGGGTGGCGGCCATGGGCCTGCCCGATGACCTCACCGCCAAACTGCTCGACCCCGGTCGGCTCGACGATGCCCTGGCCGAACTCCCGCCCCAGCTGGCCGCCAACGCCCATTCGTGCAGCCACACGACCTTCAGCCCCAACGTGATCCGCGGTGGGGTCAAGACCAATGTGATCCCCGACGAGGTCAGCATCGACGTCGACATCCGGACCCTCCCCGGGGAAACCGCCGAGGACGTGGAGACCCATCTCCGGGCCGCCCTGGGCGATCTCCGGGACGCAGTCAGCAGTGAGATCCTCCAGAGCGACCCGTCCACCGCGTCGGCCACCGACAACGCCCTCTGGTCGGCGTTGGCCGACGCCATGCAGTCGGCCTATCCCCGGGCCCAGGTGATCCCCAGCCTGGTCACCGGCGGTACCGACGCCCGGTTCTTCCGGAACCGGGGGGCCGTGGCCTATGGGGCGGGTCTGCTCAGCCACCGGGTGGACGCAACGGAGTTCTTCCGCCGTTTCCACGGCCACGACGAGCGGATCGACATCGAATCCCTGAACCTCACCGTCGGTCTGTGGCTCGACGTCCTCGACCGGCTCTGGGCTCGTCATTGACCGTCGGGTGACCCGCCCGTCGCGCCGGTCCGTCCCCGGGCGGTCCCCGTGGCCTGTCACCCGGGTCTCCTATGGTGAGTCGGCGTGAACGTCATCACCACCGGCTTCGGTCCGGCCGCCACCGAGACTCTGGCCGGGGTCCTGGCTGCGGGTCGGGATGGTCCGCTGGCGCCGGCCGTGGTGGTGTGCCCGTCCGGGATGGCCGCCATCGCCACCCGGCGGGCGCTCGGTCGCCGGCCCGGCGGGGTGGCCGGCATCACCGTCACCACGACCGAACGATTGGTCGACCGTCTGGCCGGTCCGGTGCTGACGGCGTCGGGGCGGCGCCGGTACCGTGCGGTCGAGGCCACCGGGATGATCCGTGCCGAACTGCTGCGGCGACCCGGCCGGTTCGGTCGGGTCGCCGGCCACCGGGCCACGGCGGAGCGGATCGGCCGGGTCGCCCACGAGGTCGCCGGCCTGCCGGTCGGGGTGCTGGAGGCCATGGCGGACGCCGGCCCCCCACTGACCGCTGACGCCCTGGCCATCGCCGCCTCGGTGCTCGGCACCCCGGCAGGAGACGGCCACGCCCCGCCGGTGGTGGGGGAGAACACGGTGCTGGACACAGCGCTCGATGCCCTGGCCGCGGTTCCGGACGGGGCCTGGGGCCCCATCGTGGTTCACCTGCCCGAGGTGGCGAGGCCGGCCGCCGGTCGGGTCCTGGCCGCACTGGCCGGGCGGCCCGACACCACCGTCGTGGTTGGCCTCACCGGCGTCACCGGCGTCGACCGGGCCCACGCCGACCGGCTGGCCTCCTGGGGGATCAGGATCCCGGCCGGGGACCGTCCCCATTGGCGCCCGGTCGCGTTGATCGAGGTGGCCGATCCGGGCGACGAGGTCACGGCGGCGATCGCGGAGCTGAGCGCCCATGCGGCCGCCGGGGTGCCGCGACACCGGCTGGCCATCCTCCACCCCGATCGGGACGGGATGGCGGCCCGGATCACCGACCGGCTCGACGAGGCCGGGGTGGCCTGGTCGGGTCCGGGGCATCGGCCCCTGGCCGGCTCCATGACCGGCCGGTTCCTGCGCCGCCTGCTCGAACTGTCCCGGACCGGTCCGGATCGTTCGGCGGTGATCGATCTCCTGGCCGCCGGGCCGGTGGTCCACGACGGCAACCTGGCGCCCGCCTACCGGTGGGACCGTCTGTCGCGACGTGCCGGTGTGGTCGGCGACGACCAGTGGGAACCCAGGCTGGCGGCGCTGGCCCGCCAGGCCGATCCGGCCGAACGAGCCGAGATCGAGGCCCTATCGGCGTTCATCACCTGGCTCCGGGGCCGCCTCCGGCCGCCCGGGCCCGGGAGCCCGTGGAGCGAGTGGGGCCGATGGGCCGGCGACCTTCTCGCCGATGTCCTCGCCCCGGTCGAGCCACCGGGAACGGCCGGTTCGGATCCCGATGCCATCGGCCGCACCGTCTGGCCCGACGACGAGATCGAGGCCCGGCGTCTCGTGCTGGGGGTGTTGGCCGATCTGGCCCCGCTCGACCGTCTGCTCCCGGCCCCCGGCCCGGCCATGGTGGCCGACGTGATCACCGGTGAGCTGGAACGGATCACCATGCCCGGGCATCCGCTGGGGTCGGGGATCCTGGTCGCCCCGGTTGGTGATGCGGTCGGGCTCGACCATGACCATGTGGTCGTGGTCGGGTTGGCCGAGGGGATCTTCCCCCGGCCCCGACGCGGGGATCCCCTCCTGCCCGGGGCCGTGCGGGAACGCGCCGATGGCCTGCTCCCCGCCGAACCGGTCACCGAAGCGATCGATCTGCGGGTGGTGGCGGCGGCCTTGGCCGGCTCGGTGTCCCGGCCCCTGGTCACCCTGGCTCGGGGCGATCTCCGCAGCAACCGCCGTCGTTCTCCGGTCCGAGCGGTCCAAGCCCTGGTGGAACCATCCGAGGTGACGTCGGTCGATTCCCACCAGCGGCTCCTGGAGGGGCACGGCCGGCCCGTCGCCGTCGCCGATCTGGAACTCCGGCACCTCCTCCGCCATGTCGGCCGGGGTCAACCGCTCGCCTCCCACCCGCTGGCCAGCACCGACCCGGTGCTGGTCGCCGGGGTGGCCCGGGCCGAGCACCGGCAGACGGGCGCCGGCTTCAATCCCCACGTCGGCCGGGTCCCCGGCGGTGTCGATCTCACCGACCGGTTGTTGTCGGCCACGGCCCTTGAGGACTATGTCACCTGCCCCCGCCGTTACCTGTTCGGCCGGGTCCTGCGGCTTCGGGAGGACGAGCGGCCCGAGCGCATCCACCAGATCACCGCCAGGGATCGTGGGTCCCTGCTGCACGCGGTGCTCGAGCAGTTCGTGGCCGAGCAGATCGAGGCCGACACGGTGCCCGCGCCCGACGAACCGTGGAGCGACGATCAGCGGCAGCGGCTCCGGGGGGTGCTCGACGAGCAGTTGGAACGGTTCCGCACCGCCGGTCTCACCGGTGGCCGGGTCAGTACCGCGGTCCTCGAACGACGCCTCGGTGTCGAGCTCGACCGGTTCCTCCGCCGGGATGAAGAGTTCCGGCGCTCCCGCCGGGCCACCCCGGTGGCCGCCGAGCTCGGTTTCGGTTTCGACGACGATCCCGGGGTCATCGAACTGCCCGACGGGCGCGCCGTGCGCATGCGGGGCCGGGTCGACCGGGTCGACACCACCGAGGACGGCGGGGTGCTCGTGGTCGACTACAAGGGAGGGTCGGGAAGTGAGTTCGCCAAGCTCGATGTCGATCCCCTCCAGGGGGGACGCCGCCTCCAACTGCCCCTCTACGCTCGGGTGGTGGCCGACCGACTCGATCGGGTCGGACCGCGGACCGCCGTCTACTGGCTCACCCGGACCGACACCATCAAGCCCGTCACCCTCGACGGCCTCGACCCGGCGTTGGACACGGTTGTGGGGTCGATCCTCGACGGCATCACCACCGGACTCTTCCCCGCCGTCCCGGGCGACGCCGTCGGCTGGCCCCGCCTCAGCTACGCCCACTGCCGCTGGTGTGACTTCGAACGGGTCTGTCCCACCGACCGGGGCGCCGAGTGGGATCGTGTCGCCCCGGGGGCCGAGCTCGACCCCATCCGAGCCTTGCTCGACGGAGCCGGCGACGCGGCAGCCGGACGGTCCGGGCCGACCGGTGGTGACGATCGATGACCGGGTCCGATCAGGCCGGGCTTCCGGCGGATGCGGCCGCCCGCCGCCGGGTGGTCTCGTCACTGGAGGAGTCGGTGTTCGTGGAGGCGGGGGCAGGCAGCGGCAAGACCGCTTCCCTGGTCGGGCGGATCGCCAACCTGGTCGAGGCCGGCACCGCCGTGGAGCACATCGCCGCCATCACCTTCACCGAGGCGGCCGCCACCGAGTTGCGGCAGCGGGTCAGGTCCGAACTGGAGGAGCGGGGTCGGCTGCGGGGCGGGACGGCGGGGCGTTGGCTGGTCGACGAGGCGGCCCGCACCGACCGGGCGGCGTTCACCACGGTGCACGGATTCGCCTACCGGCTCCTGGCCGAGCATCCCGTCGAGGCCGGTTTGCCCCCGGGATTCGTGGTGGCCGACGAGATGACCTCGTTGCTCGCGTTCGATGAGCACTGGCGGGAGTTCTCGACCCACTTCGGGGACGATCCCGATCAGCTCGAACTCGCTCATCGGGCCGCGATCCTCCGACTCGACCTGGCCCGAATGGTCGACATCGCCCGCCGGCTCGACGATCGGTGGGACCTGCTCGAACGGATCCCCACCGACGTCCCGGATCTCCACCCGCTCGACACCGGCCCCGTGGTGGCCGAACTGGTCGGGTTGATCGAGTTGAACCGGTACTGCGTCAGCTCCGATGACCGGCTGGCGGTCCGGATCTCCGACCTGGCCGAGGCGGGCCGCGCCCTGCTGGGCCTCGATCCGCTCGACCAGCTCGAGGCGCTCGCCGACCTCGGTGGCCTCCGGGTCGGCAACGCGGGTCGGAAGGCGTCATGGACGGGGGTCGAGGTTCAGGAGGTCCGGGTCCGCGTCCACCAGGTCAGAGACCGGATCGAGACCCTACGCTGGGTGGCGTCGGCAGAGGTGCTCCAGCGGCTCCTGGCGCTGGTGGCCGGTTTCGTCGCCGAACGGGTGGCGGCCCGGCGGGCCGCCGGGGAACTCGCCTTCCACGATCTGCTCGTGCTGGCCCGCGATCTGCTCCGCGACCATCCCACGGTCCGGGCCCGCCTGTCCCAGCAGTACCGGCGGATCCTGCTGGACGAGTTCCAGGACACCGATCCGATCCAGATCGAGCTGGCCGTCCTGCTGGCCGCGTCCGACGACCCCGCCTGCGACCCGGCGGTCACACCGTGGCCCGATCTGGCCGCCGCCGTTCCGGCCGGCCGGTTGACGGTGGTGGGCGACCCCAAACAGTCGATCTACCGGTTCCGGGGGGCCGACATCACCGTCTACCGGCAGACCGAGCGGGCTCTGGACCCGTCGCCGGCTCGGTTGACCACGAACTTCCGGTCGGTGCCCGGCATCGTCGAGTTCGTCAACGCCGCCTTCACGGCCCTGATCGGCGACGGTGACGGCGACAGCCAACCCCCGTTCCAACCGTTACGGGCCCACCGGAGCCCCGACCCCGACCGGATCGAACCGCCGGTGGTGGTGATCGGTCACCCCCATGATGGGGCCAATGTGGCCACGGTCCGGGCCGCCGAGGCGGCCGATGTCGCCGCGGTGGTGTGCCGGGCGGTCGAGGAGGGATGGCGTGTCCGGGACGGATCGGGGTGGCGGCCCGTCCGCCGCCCGGACATCGCGGTCCTGATCCCGTCCCGCCTGTCCCTTCCGTCACTGGAGAGCGCGTTCGCGGCGGCTTCGGTGCCGTTCCGGCCCGAGACCAGCTCGCTGGTGTACGCGACCCAGGAGATCAGGGAGGTGATGGCGGGTGTCCGTGCCGTGGCCGACCCGGAGTCGGCGATCGACGTGGTGGCCGCCCTGCGTTCGGCCTTGTTCAACATCGGGGATGACGAGCTGGTGGCCTGGCGGCAGGTCGGGGGGCGGTGGGACTACCGGGCCCCGGATCAACCGGCGGACGGCGCCGTCACGCCGAACACGGTCGAATCCCCGGTCGCCGCGGTCGCGGCGGCCATGGCTGTCCTGCGCCGGTGGCACCGGCAGCGGTGGTGGACCACCCCGTCAACGCTGGTGGACCGGATCGTCCGGGAGCGGCGACTCCGGGAACTCGCCCTGGTCGGCGCCCGGCCCCGCGACCGGTGGCGCCGCTACCGGTTCCTGGCCGACCAGGCCCGCCGGTTCGAGGAGACCACCGCCGGGGATCTCCACCGGTTCGTGGCCTGGGTGGAGATCCAGTCGAGCGACCTGGCCCGGGTGGTGGAGCCGATCCCGCCGGAACCCGACGACGACGCCGTCCGGGTGCTCACCATGCACGGGGCCAAGGGGCTGGAGTTCCCCATGGTCATCGTGGCCGGCGCCCCCACCGAGGACCACACGGGGCGAGCCGGGCCTCAGGTGCTGTTCCCCGACGACGGACCGGTCGAGATCAAGATCCGGTCCGACGCCGCCACCACGAACTACGACGTCCACGCCGCGGTCGAGGACGTCCTCAACCTGGCCGAGCGGGTCCGCCTCCAGTATGTGGCCACCACCCGGGCCCGGGATCTCCTGGTGGTGAGCTGCCACCACAAGGCGTCGAAGCAATCGGCGCCTGGTGGTGAGGCGCCGAAGCAATCGGCGCCCCGGAGCAGCGGGGCCCGTCTGTGGCAGGCCATCGGCGACCGGCGGGAGTTGTGGGTCGGCTTCGAGTCGGGCTCGGTGACCCGGTCCGCCGGCCCTTCCGTGGAGCAGCTGGAGCTGGTCGGTGACGATCTCCCCCCGGCCCGACGGCGGTGGCTCCGCGAAGCAGCAGCGGCCGCCGAGCTGAGCGACCGGACCGCGGTCACCTCCGCCACCGCGCTGGCCGCCCGGCTGGCCCCGGTGTGGGACGCCTCCAGCCGATTCGGCCCGCCCGAGGAGGACGGCCTGGCTCCGGCCCGGGGGTCGGCCGGAACCGCGATCGGTACCGCTGTCCACGCCGTGCTCCAGGAGATCGACTTCGATCGACCGGATGGCCTCGATCGGGTCGCCGCCGTGGAGGCCAATCGCCAGGCCGTGGCTGACCAGGCCGAACTGGTCGCCCACCTGGCCCGGGCCGCCCTCGACGCCCCGGCCTTGGCGCTGGCCCGACGCCATCCTCACTGGCGGGAGTTGTATGTGGCGGCCCCCGTCGGCGAGGCGTTGGTGGAGGGCTTCATCGACCTGTGCATCGACGGCCCGGACGGTCTCGTCGTGGTCGACTACAAGACCGACCCGGTGGCCGGGGTGGTTGAGGCTGACGCCAAGATGGCCGTGTACCGGATCCAGGCCGCAACCTACGCCCTGGCCCTCACCGAGGTCACCGGCCGGCGGGTGACCGACTGCCGGTTTGTGTTCGTCCCCCCCGCTGGGCCCATCGAACGGCCGCTCACCGATCTCGAGGCCGCCGTCTCGGAGATCCGGGGCCTGCTCACGGCCTGACCCGGAGGGCCGCCCTCAGGGGTTCGTGGGGGGCCGGAAGCAGCCGCTACACGGGGTCGGCCCGTGGTGGGTGACATGCACCGTCCACGACTGGCCGTCGTGGTAGCGGTACTTGTGTTCCCGGTTCGGGTCCTGGTACCAACCGGGCCGTAGGGCCGTCCTGGTTCGGTTGTCGGTGTCGAGAATCATGCTCCCACATCCCCATTGATGCGTACGTTCGGGCTCGGCGGGACGCGGATCGGCGCCCGCCGGTTTCCGGCTGACATCGGCGTCCCGCGCCCGGATCTTGATGGGGCCGGGCCGGGGAGGCCGACGCTGGAGGATAGGCGGCACGCCGGTCAGGTCCGGCGCGTCACCCGCAACGGATCGACGACCGGGGCCGGCGGGCCTCGGTCAGGCGACCAGCGCCCCCGCCGGGGCGTGTGGGGGGAGGGTGCCAGCCTCGGCCCTGCGTACAAGTTCGGCTCGACCCTCGGGGCACTGGTCGACGAACGGGCACCAGCCGCAGAGGATCCCCGGGTTCGGGTCGAACTCGTCGTCGGCGCAGGCGGTGGTGACGTCGTTCCAGGTGGAGGCCATCTCGGCCTCCACCTCCGACAGCCGCCGATCGGTGACGGCGACCTCGATGATGCGTTGGCCGAGATACAGCAGCCGGGCCCGGTGGGGTGATTCGCCGGTGGTGCGGGCGAGCGCAGCCGCGTACAGCATGACCTGCTGGATCTTCTCCCCCCGGTACCGCACCCGGGGGAGGACGCCGGACTTGTAGTCGGTGACGACCAGCTCGTTACCGGTCCGGTCGACCCGGTCGATCACCCCCACGAAGGGGACACCCGCCAGGTCGACGGCCACCTTCTGCTCGGTGGACACGATGTCGACATTGGCCGGGTCTTCCAGGGTCCAGAGACCGTTGATGGCCAGCCACGCCTGCCACCGGAAAGCCCGGCCGGCTGCCTCATCGTGGTCCAGGGCGCCGTAGTCGTCGTCGGCCGCGAAATCGGGCCAGGCCTCCTTGGCCAGGGCCTTGGCCTGATCCAGGGTGCGGAGAGCGGCCGGGAGGCCGCCGAGCAGTTCGAGCACCCGGTGCGCGAAGGTGCCCACCAGGGCGGCTTCGCCCGACGGTTCGGGCTGACGGTCGACGTACTTGAACTTCCAGCGCCGGCGGCACTGATGGAACGCGGACGCCGACGAGGGGGAGAGGTGAGCGGGTTGGTCGGCCATATCCCGATCTTGCCCGACCGGTGTGACAGGTGCGGGGATGCCCGGGGTCAGAACGAGCCTCCACCGTGGCCGCCCCCGCCGAACGAGCCACCACCCGACGAACGGGTCCGCGACGGGGGCCGGTAGGAGCCGGGTCCGGTCCCGGACCGGCGGCGCCGGGTGCGGCGGGACACCGGTCCGTAGTAGCCACCTCGGCCGAGGGCGAGGCCGCCGAGCAGGCCGCCCAGACCGCCCATCGCCGAGCGGGACGGGCCACCGCGGTAGGGGGCCGGATCGTACGGGGAGCCGCCGACGATCCCTTCGTCGGCGCCCAGCGCCGGGCCGTCATCAGCCGCCGGTGGTGGGGGGCTGCCGGCGGCCGGTCCGCCGGGGTGGCCGCCCGGGGGGCCCGACGTCGGCTCGTCCGGGCGTTCCGCCGCGGCGCGTTCGGCCGGTGACGGGGGGATCGGCCGGTTGTTGAGCTGGGCCTCGATCGACATGAGCTGCCACTCGGCGGTATCGATCTGTTCGTCGAGGGCGTCGACCTCGGCTGCCGTGCCGGCCGAGCCGATCGCCTGGCTCACGGTCTGGTAGGTGGTGGAGGCCTCCTCGTAGAGGTCGGCCAGATCGGGGCGGTCCGCGTTGAGCACGGCATCACCCAACTCGATCACCCGGTCGGCGTTGCTGCGGAGCTGTTCCTCGATCTCGGCCTTGTCGGCGGCCAGATCCTCGGCGGCCCGACGGGCGGCCTTCCGGCGATTGGTGATGGCCCGCACCCCGAAGAAGCCGGCGGCCAGGACGACCAGGCCGAGCAGGACCCACAGGAAGATCCCGCCCCCGCCCGAGCCGGACGATTCCGACGAGGCCGGGGCGGGCGTGCTGGTCAGGCCACTGACGAACCCGTTCAGGCCGGTGGCGACCCTCCGGTTGCGGAAGGCGTCGATCGAGGCGTCGGTTGCGGCCTGGATGTCGGCGCTGCTCCAGGTGTCGGAGGCCGCGCCCATACCACTGTTGGTGATCACGAGCACCGTCGGGTATTCGGCGGTGTCGAAGTTGGACGAGTCCAGGACCTGGCGGGCGATGCCGATGGCGTCGGCGCTGGTGTCGAGTTCGGCGAAGGCGATCCCGTTGGCGTTGGCGTTGGCGACCGCCGCGTCGACGTCGTCCCCGGACGACCGTTCCAGGTACTGGCCGGATTCGCTGAGGTCCCCGGCGAGGGCGTTGATGTCGACCGATTGGGCTCCGGCGGGGGCAGGAACGGCCAGGATCGAGGTCAGGGCCATCAGGGCGGCGAGAACCGGGACGAGCACACGCACGTCGACGAGCCTAGATGATTCGCTCCTCGGGTTCGTGGTCTGGGCGGTGAGCGATCGGGCCCGGTGATCAAGGGCGGCCCGGGTGTCGCGACCGGCGACGGTGATCATGGCCCGGGCTGGGTTGTCGGAGGCCGGGTTGCCGGAGGCCGGGTTGTCGATGGCCGGTCGTCCCGGGGCCGAGCCTGGCGGTCGTCGATCTGCCGGTCGGCCCAGTGGGCGGCGATCCGGCGGGCCTCTCGTTCGGCGTCGATGTCCCGGTAGGCCGGGAGCCAGGACCGGTGGCGGCGTACCTCCCGACCGAAGTCGCCCAGGTAGGCCCACAGGTAGCCGATCGCGCCGAGCTCGTGCCATTGGCGGACATGGACCAGTTCGTGGGCCAGGAGGGAACTGGGAACGTGGGCGGGGATGTCCCGGGCCACGAAGACGAACCGGCCGAGCGTGATACCCACGAACGGTCCCGGCGGTTCGGGCACCCGGATCAGCCAGACCCGGTCGGCGAGCTGGGCGGGCAGCACGTCGTAGCGGCCCAGCTCGTCGGTCGACAGGCGACGGATCCGCCGGCCCGCGGGCCCCGGTCGCGCCGCCCGACGCCGCCGAGGTGCTGCTTCGGCCTGGTTCACGCCTTCACCCATGGGCCGGAGTGTAGGAGGCCGTAGCCTGGCGATCGTGACCGGAATTCGGCGACGGGCAGCGGTACTGGCCGGTGCGGCCGCGGTGGGCGCGGTGGCAACGGCCGGGGTGCTGGTGTGGCGTCGGCGGCCTCCGATGATGGCCTCCGGCCCGGTGTTGGGCCGCCGTATGTTGGTGCGCAATCTTCGCCTGGCCCGGATGGCGGCGCGGGGTGGGGGCCTCTATGCGGTGCACCGGGCGCTGCGAACCTTCGCCTCGGCGGAACGGCGCGAAACCCTCGACACCGAGTTCCAGCTGCGGTGCGCAGCAGATGTGACCGCGTAGCTCGGGAACATGAAGTG
>JBKDZN010000275.1:0-6895 GCA_047971245.1 Acidimicrobiales bacterium | reverse complement strand
GCGACGATCGCGGCGGTGACGGTGACGGGATCGACGGGGTCGTGGTCACCGTCGAGGACACCAGCACCGGCCGGCCCATCATGATCCACGCCAGCGACAACCTGGCCGAACTGCTGGGCTGGTCGACCGACGACCTGGTCGGCCGGAGCCTGGACTCCCTGGCCGGCGGGGACGTGCCCCCCGGTGAGCTGGCGGCCACCAACGCCGGGGCCACCCTGGACGGTGGGCCCGTCGAGGCGTCCCACCTGTTGCGTCACCGGTCGGGCCGCCTCATTGCCGTTCAGGCCACCCACACCGCCCTGCCCGCCTTCGGGACCCGGCCCCATCAGCGGATCGTGGTCTTCCGCCGGCTCGACGTCGGCCCCGGGTCCGGTCCGTCGCAGAACCGTCGGGACCCGGTCACGGCGCCCGACGGGTTCGCACCGGGCCACCGGACCGGGCCCAGGTCGCCGTCCACCCCGCCGCCGGTCCCCGACGTGGAGCCCCGGTCCGGCCTGACCCCGGTCGACGCCCTGTCACTGAGCAACGATCTCACCACCCTCTGCCATCAGGTGGCGTCGGTGGTGGAGGCCCGCCTGCAGGGGGCGGGCCGGTGCTGGGTCGGGGTCACCGACATCCACCGTCGCCTCGAGGCGGTGGCCACCGGAGAGCACGACGAGCACCTGGTCGGCGACGTGCTGCGGACCGTGATGGGATCCGGTGACCCGACCCGCCCCCGGAGTGTTCTCGTGGCCCACCTCCCCGACCGGTTGGCCGAACCGCTCGGCCGGGCCGACGTGCGGGCCCTGTGGGCGTTCCCCTGCCTCGACACCGAACGCCGCCAGCGGGGTGCCCTGGTGGTGGCCCACACCGCCGACGGTGTGCCCTCCGACGACGAGGTCCGCTTTCTGGAGCAGCTCTCCCGGGTGGTGGCCGGGGCGATCCTGCGGTCCACCGCGGAGGAGACCGCGGTCCACCGTTCCCTGCACGACGCCCTGACCGGCCTCCCCACCCGGACCCTGCTCATCGACCGCCTCGGCCAGGCCATCGCCCGCCTCGACCGGGAGCCCTCGTCGCTGTCGGTGCTGCTGGTCGACATCGATCGGTTCAAAGCCGTGAACGACACCTGGGGCCCCGAGGTGGGTGACCGGGTCCTGGTCGAGGTGGCGTCCCGCCTGCTGGCCTCGGTCCGCCTGGGCGACACCGTGGGCCGGATCGCCAGTGACCGGTTCCTGATGATCTGTGTGGCCAACGCCGAGCTCGACGCCTCGGTCCTGGCCCGCCGGGTCATCGAGTCGATCGAGGATCCGGTCCGGATCCCGTCGGGGGCCGACATCCACATCACCGCGTCGGTCGGGGCGGTCGCGGTGACCGAACCGGGGGTGGCGGCGACCGCCGTGATCAGCAAGGCGGAATCGGCCCTCGCCTCCTCGGTTGAGCAGGGCCGGGGCGGCTACGCCCTGTTCGATGTCGACCACCAGCGCCAGGCGGTGGCCCGCCAGGAGAAGGAACAGGCCCTCCACACCGCCCTCGGCCGGGGTGAACTGGTCGTCCACTACCAGCCGGTCTGTGAGCTGGCCTCGGGCCGGATGGTGGGGGCCGAGGCCCTGATCCGGTGGGAACGTCCCGGCCACGGCCTGGTCGGGCCGGGCGAGTTCATCGAGCTGGCCGAGGAGACCGGGCTGATCGTGCCGATCGGGGAGTGGGTGATCGACCGAGTGGCCGCCGAGGTGGCCCGCTGGCCCCGCTCCGGCGGGTACGCCCCCGTCGTCACCGTCAACCTGTCGGCCCGCCAGCTGACCGAACCCAACCTGGTCGCCACTGTCACCGACGCCCTCCGCCGCCACCAGCTGGCACCGTTCCGCCTCGGCTTCGAGGTCACCGAGTCGATGGGGATCGACGACGTGGAGGCCGCGGTGTCCACCCTGGACGCCCTCGTCGCCCTGGGCTGCCGGATCGCCGTCGACGACTTCGGCATCGGCCACGCCACCCTCGACTACCTGCGACGGTTCTCCATGGCCTACGCCATCAAGGTCGACCGGTCGTTCGTGGGGGGCCTCGGCCGGTCGCGGGAGGACACCGCCATCGTCTCGGCCACCCTGGCCCTCGCCGATGCGCTCGGGCTGAAGGTGGTGGCCGAAGGGGTGGAGAACGCCCTCCAGCTCCGGATGCTCATCGAGCTGGGCTGCGACTTCGCCCAGGGCTACGCCATGGGCGCGGCCATGCCGCTCCAGGAGATCATGGTCCGGTGGGAACAGGGCCGGATGTTCGACCCTCAGGTCGTGCTCGACGACGGCCAGCCCGGGACCCCGTCGTCGAGCTGGACCCCCATCGTGTTCAGGAACCCGGAGACGAGCCGGTAGAACCCGGCGCACACCACCAACTCGATCAGCTGGTCCTCGTTCCAACGCTTGGCCAGGCCGGCGAAGGTCTCGTCGCTGACACAGTCGTCGGCGTCGAGCTCGTCGGCCAAGGCGATGAGGAGGAGGTCGTCATCGGACCAGGTACCGGTCGCGGCCGGGTCGTCGGAGGCCAGGGAGGCGATCTCGTCGTCGGTCAGGCCGGCCGACCGGCCGATGACGGTGTGTTGCCCGAACTCGTACACCGATCGGGCGTTCCAGCCGATGCGGAGGATCACGATCTCCCGCTCCCGGGCCGGTAGGAGTCCCTTGGCCAGCAGATAGCCGCCGAACAGGTTGAACCGTTTCATCAGCTTCGGGTGATGGGCCAGGGTCCCGAAGATGTTCAGCGGCCGCCCGTCCGGCCCGGTGATGGCCGACGAGACGATCTCGGCCGCCTCACCGGTGAACTCGTCCACCGGGAGGAGGCGGGGCTGGACGGGACGGGGACGGCTCATGACGCACTCTCCGATCTGGGCCGCCCCAGCCGGCCTGGGACGGGCAACAACCATCACGGGCCGGTCGGGGGATCCCGACCGGCCCGTAGGCGTTGGTCTACCGGCCGCGCCCGGCGTCGGTCCAGCCGCGCCACCGGGCCGACGCCGACGGCTGCGGCGCCGAGCCGGCCGTGGGCAGCCGGCTAACCTGCGGCGAGGGCCTCGGCGTGACGTCGGAATCGGGTGATCCTGTCCTCACCGATCCGTTCCCGCTTCTCCCAGTCGGTGATGCCCAGACCATCCGCCGGTGACAGGCACCGGACCCCGATCTTGCCCTCGTGCAGATTGTGGTGCACCTGATAGGTGGCCTCACCGATGTCGGTCAGGTCGTAGGTCTTGGACAGGGTGGGTTGGATGGCCCCCTGATCGATCAGCCGGTTCATTCGCCATGCTTCGTCGTAGTTGGCGAAATGGCTGGACACGATTTCCTTCAGCCGCATCCACAAATGGCGATTGTCGTATTCGATCATGTAGCCGGAGGTGGCGGCGCAGGTGACGATGGTGCCGCCCCGCTTGGCCACGAACACCGACGCCCCCATGGTCTGGCGGCCCGGATGTTCGAACACGATGTCGGGGTCCTCGCCCACCAGTTCACGGATCCGGCCGCCGAAACGGCGCCACTCGGATTCGTCCTGGGTCTGCTCGTCCTTCCAGAAGTTGAACTTCTCGGCCCGACGGTCGATCACGGCGTGGCAGCCCATCTCGTTCAGCAGCTCGACCTTGTCCGGTGAAGAGACCACCCCGATCGGGGTGCCGCCACCGTTGAGGACGAGTTGCACCGCGTACGAGCCGAGCCCGCCGGTGGCGCCCCAGATCAGGACGGTGTCGCCCTGCTTCATCGACGCCGCGTTGTCGGACACCAGCATTCGGTAGCTGGTGGAGGCGCACAGGGCGTTGACGGCCGCCTCCTCCCAGGTCAGGTGGGTCGGCTTGGGCATGAGCTGGTTGGCCTTGACGACGGTCAGGTCGGCCAGGCCCCCGAAGTTGGTCTCGAAACCCCAGATCCGCTGGTTGGCGGCCAGCATCGAGTCGTTGTGCGAGGACGGGTCCTGGTCGTCCACGTAGTTGCAGTGGATGGCGACATGGTCGCCCGGTTTCCAGTTCCGGACGGCGGAACCGGTGCGGATGACCACCCCGGCACCGTCGGAGCCGACCACGTGATAGTCGAGGTCGTGGCGGGCGCCCCACCGGCTCTCCCGGCCGAGCCGCTTGAGGAAGCCGAAGGTCGGCAGGGGCTCGAAGATCGAGGTCCACACCGTGTTGAAATTGATTGAACTGGCCATGACGGCCACCAGGGCCTCATCGGGCGCAAGTTCGGGGACGGGGACCTCGTCCACGTGCAGGGATTGGCGTGGGTCCTTGTCAGAGGAGTCCATCCCGTCGAACATGGCGACGTCCTCGGCCCGGATGAACGCGGCGCGGTACGTCTCCGGGAGGGGGAGTGCGGCCAGGTCATCCCCGGGCGCACCAGCAATGATGGCTTCTCTGAAGGCGTGCATGGAGGGTGAGGATACCCGTCGGTAGCTAGGCCGATCGAAGCGACGAAGCCCTTGGAGGGTGAGTGATGGTCACCTAGGATCAGCGGTCGGCCTGACGGTAACCTGGCGGTCGGGACCACTTCCCGGCGGAACTGGAAGTGGGCGGGCGCCCAACATTGGGTTTGGATGCCGGGCTGTGGCGTGACCGAGGAGTTCCCAGTGGGATTGACCCCTGAAGAGATCGAGCAGCGGGATTTCGCTCCGACCCTGCGCGGCTACGACCGCGACGAGGTGCGAACCTTCTTGCGGACGGTCGCCCGACAAGTGCGGGAGATGCAGAACGAGATCGACGACGCGCGGGCGCTGGGGGCGGTGGCAGCGGCTCCCGCCGAGGAGTTGCAGGCCGCGAGCCCGGCCCCGGAGCCGAAACCCGATCCGGCGGGCGACCAGTTTGCCGCCATCGGCGACCGGGTGGCCGAACTGCTCCGTTCCGGTCACGACGCGGCCGCCGAGCTGCGGGCCCGTGCCGAGCAGGAGGCGGACGAACTGCTGACCCGATCACGCTCCGAGGCCGAGGAGATGACCACGGAGGCCGAAGCCACCCTCCTGTCGGCCCGGACCCAGTCCGACACCCTGCTCACCGAAGCCCGGTCCGAGGCCGAGACCCTGCTCAGCGAGGCCCGCCTGGAGGCCGAGACCGCCGTCTCGACCGCCGAGAGCGCCTCGGCTTCGCTGCGGTCCTCGGCCCAGGCCGACGCCGAGGCGCTGCGGGCGGCCGCCGGGGCCGAGGCCGAGCAGCTGCTGGCCAACGCCGAGAGCGAGGCCAACGAACTCCGCCAGCGGGCCACATCGGTGCTGGCCGACAGCCAGACCCGGGCCGACGAGCTGTGGGCGTCGGCCGAGTCCGAGGCGTTCAAGCTGCGAGAGGACGGGCGGGCCGAGGCCGACCAGATCCGGCAGCTCGCCGTCACCGAGGCCACCGACCACCGTGACACCGCCGATCGTGACGTCGCCGCCCTGCGTCAGGCGGTCGATGCCGAGGTGGCCGAGCTGCGCTCCCGGACCGAGGCCGAGATGGCCGAACTCCGGCGCACCACCGAATCCGATTGTGAACTGATCCGCAATGACGCCGACACCGAAGCCCGATCGCTGCGTGAGGAGGCCGAGCGGGTACTGGAGAACGGCCGGAGCCGGGCCGAGGAACTGGTGCAGCAGGCTGAAGCGGACGCCACCCGGATCACGGCCGACGCCGAGACGGAAGGCGAGCGGATCCGCAACGAGGGGGAGGCGGCCGCCGAGCAGATGCGGTTCGACGCCAACGCCTTCGTCGACACCCGCCGGGCCGAGGGCGAGCAGTACTACCGGGACAAGGAAGGCGAGGCGGAGTCCTATGTGGCCCGCCGGAGCAAGGAAGCCGACGACTATGTCGCCGCCCGGCAGGGCGAGGTCTACAAGAACGCGGCGGAGGCCGAACGGGAACGTGACCGGGCCCTGGCCGGCATCGCCGATGCTCGCGACCAGGTGAAGCAGCTGCTCGAACAGGCTCGAGCCCAGAGCGAGTTCATCCGCCAGGAGGCCGAAGAAGTCATCCGGGCCAAGGTGCGGGCCAACATCGCCCAGGCCGAGGGGCGTATCTCGCGGCTCCGGATCACCGAGCAGGCGTCCCGGGAGCGGATCATCGCCGCCCAGAACGAGCTGCAGAGCGCCATCGGCCGGCTCGACGCCGAAGCAGCCGACGAGCTGGGAGAGGCCACCGCCGAGCTGGTCATCTCCGAGGCCGAGCAGCGGGTCCTGATCGCCGACGAGCAGCGTCAACGCGATCTCGAGCTGGAACGGTCCGCCGAACGGTCCCGCGAGGTCGAGATCGCCACCGGCCCCGACCACGGGTTGGAGCCGGAGGTGGTGGTCGAAGCGCCGCGTGACGAGGTACTCCCCCGTGACGACGTGCTTTCCCGTGACGAGGGGTTGGAAACCGGGCCGCTCGATGTCGTGGTGACCGAATTCGCGGCCACCGAGGTCCTCGACGAGGAGGACGACGTCATCGACCTGGAGGTCGAACCTCAGCCGGTCGGCTCGATGTCCGACAGCTCCCTCATCGTGGACACCCTCGAGGTGGACGAGGTCGACAATGTCGACGAACCGCCGATCCCGCCCCAGGACGAAGACGCCCTGTCCCGCCTGGTCCGGGAGGCGATGCAACGGGCGGTCGAGAGCGCCCGGAGCAGCGAGCAGGGCTGATCGGGCGTCCGGGCCCGCCGGCGCCGGCGCCGCTCCACGTCCCGTCTCGGTCCTATTCCCGATGCGTTCGACCCCCGGGTTGTCCCGGGGGTCGAACGCGTCTGGGTGACGATCAGCCAGGTCTTATGTTGCAAATGAATGTCGCAGCAGGTGGTTCGGACATGACGGGTGGTGCCCCATATCCCTTCTGGTAAGCGGAAACTCGCGAAATTTCTCCGAATTAGGGCTTGTCATCCGATCGAAACTCCTGTAACTTAAGGGCAACATCGTTACGACGTCCCAGTGGCCGGTTTACCCATACCGC
>JBKDZN010000274.1:0-8558 GCA_047971245.1 Acidimicrobiales bacterium | reverse complement strand
CCGTGTTCGACCACCGCCGGGCTGACCAGGCCCCGGCTGACCAGGAACAGGGACTGGTCGGGGCAGTCGAACTCGCCCATGACATCCAGGAACGCGGCCGCGTGATCCGGGGACAGGCCGGCGCCCCCCTACTCGGTGGGCCCGGAGATCCAGCCGTACCCGGCGTCGAACAGCAGGGCCCGCCAGGCCTGGGCCCGTCGGCGACCGTCGGGGCCGTCGGTGTCGCTCGAACCGACGGCGCTGACCTCGTCGGGCCCCTGGCCCCAACCCTGAACGGTGGCCGGGCCGCGGGTGGGGACGTGGCCGGCCAGGAAGGCCCGGACCTCGGCCTGGAACCGGGCCAGGTCGGGGTCGGCCCCGGCCGTCCCGGTCGGCGCCCCCGCCGTGGTCGGGGCGGGGGTCGGGGCCTGGGTCTGGTCTGGTCGGTCAGTCGGCATCGGGATTGCCTCCGGAGTGGGTGGTGGCTGGGAGATCGGGGGTCTGGGGATCGACGAGGGGATGGAAGCAGCGGACGGTGCGGCCGGAGCCCAGCAGCACCGGGGTGGGGGTCACGGTGACGCACTCCTCGGTGCGGCGGGCGCACCGGTTGCGGAAGGCGCACCCCTGCGACGGGTCGGCGACCCCGGGGGCGCTGTCGTCATCGGCGATGGCGTCGTCGAGGGAGGCCAGGGTGGATGCGGCCACCAGTTCGGCGGTGTAGGGGTGGGCGGGATGGTCGAGGACCTCCACGCACGGCCCCTGCTCCACCACCCGGCCCCGGTACATGACACCGACGTCGTGGCACAGGTGCCGGACCAGGCGGAGGTCGTGACCGACGAACAGGTAGGTGACGTCGGATCCGTCCTGCAGGTCGAGCAGCAGGTTGATGATCTGGGCGCTGACCGACACGTCGAGGGCGGAGAGGGGTTCATCGAGCACGATCACCTGCGGGTCCTGGGCCAGGGCCCGGGCGATGGCCACCCGCTGGCGTTGACCGCCCGAGAGCTGGTGGGGGAACTTGTCCGCCGCGTCGGTGCCGAGCCCGACCCGGTCGAGCAGGGTGACGGCCCGGTCGTGCCGTTCGGACTTGGTGCCCCGGCCCTCGATGGCCTGCTGTTCGGTGACCGCGTCCCAGATCCGCATACGGGGGTTGAGTGACGAGTACGGGTTCTGGAACACTGCGGCCACGGCGTGGCGGTACCGGCGGCGGGCGTCGCCGGTGAGGGTGGGGATGTCGGCACCGTGGAAGGTGACCTCGCCCCGGGTGGGGGATTCCAGGCCCAACAGCTGGCGGGTCAGGGTGGTCTTGCCGCTGCCGGACTCGCCGACGAGACCGTAGGTACGGCCGGCCCTGATATCGACGTCGACCTCGACCAGGGCGTCGACATGACCCCCACCGGGGGCGGGGTAGCGCTTGGAGACGCCGCGGCCGGCCAGCACCGCCACGTCGGCCGGGTCGGTCGGGTCCGGCTCGTTGGCCGAGGTGGGATTCGGGGTGGGCGCGGTCATCGGCCCGCCCCCACCAGGACACAACGAGTTGTGCTCGGCCCCACCGTCACCGGGTCGGGGAGGGCGTCGTGGCACCGGTCGGTGACGTCGGGACAGCGGGGGGCGAACGGGCACCCGCCCGGTAGCCGGTTCAGGGCCGGGGGTTGACCGTCGATGGCCCGCAACCGGCTCCGGGGAGCGGCCTGGCCCGGCGCCGCGGCGAGCAGGGCCTGGGTGTAGGGGTGCTGGGGGTGGTCCAGGACCTCGTCGATCGGGCCCGACTCGACGACCACGCCGGCGTACATGACCACCACGTTCTGGCACACCAGGCGGGCCACGGCCAGATCGTGGGTGACGAACAGCATGGCCAGGCCGCGGTCCTGGCGGAGCCCGTCGAGGAGGCGGAGGATGGCGATCTGGGTGGTCACGTCCAGGGCCGTGGTCGGCTCGTCGGCGATGAGCAGACCGGGGTCCTTGGCCAGGGCGATGGCGATGGCCACCCGTTGGCGCATACCGCCGGAGAACTCATGCGGGTAGCTGGACAGGCGGTGGGCGGCGTCGGCCACCCCGAGCGAGTTCAGCAGTTCCACGATGCGTTCGTCGGTGTCGGCCTTCGAGGTCCGGTCGGTGATCACCTCGGCGATCTGCGACCGGACAGTGAACAGGGGGTCGAGGGCCGTGGTCGGGTCCTGGGGGATGTAGCCGATGTCGTGCAGCAGGACGTGCCGCATACCGGCCGCGTCGAGCTGGAGGAGGTCGCGGCCGTCCAGGCGGACCGAACCGGCCACCACGTCGCCGATCGGGGGCCGGATCAGGCGCATGATGCTCAGCGCCGCCGTGCTCTTCCCGCTGCCCGACTCACCGACCAGGGCGGTGGCGGTTCCCGCCTCGACCTGCAGGTCGAGACCCCGCACCGCGCTGACCGCGCCGGATCCCCCGTTGTCCGACCCGACGAAGTAGTCGGTCCGAAGCCCTTCCACGTCGAGCACCGCTACCTCCTCGTCGTCGGGTCGTTGTGGACCCGGATCCAGTCGCCCATCATGTTGGCGGCCAGCACCGTGGCGCTGAGGGCGATGCCGGGCAGGATGGGAAGCCACCAGGCCTGCCCCAGGTACTGCCGGCCCTCGGACAGCATCCCGCCCCACGACGGGGCGGGCGGTGGGACCCCTATGCCGAGGAAGCTGAGCGAGCCCTCGGCGATGATGGCCAGACCCACCTGGAGGCTGGCCAGGACCAGGAGGGTGGAGGCGATGTTGGGCAGCAGGTGCCGCCGGATGATCCACCACGGGCCGGCCCCCATCACGTTCGACATGGTGACGAAGTCACGGGTGGACAGGCTGAGCACCTCACTGCGGAGGACCCGGGCGTACTGGGGCCAGCCGGCGAACACCAGCACGATGATCACATTGCGGGTGCTCGGCCCGAACACCCCGACGATCACGATGGCCAGCAGCAGGGCCGGGAAGGCCATGTTGGCGTCGGTGGTGCGCATCAGGAACGAGTCGACCCGGCCCTTCAGGTAGCCGGCCGCCAGGGCCACCGCCACGCCGATGAACCCGGCCAGGACCACCACGGCCAGGGAGACCAGGAGCGACACCCGAGCCCCGTCGATCAGGCGGGAGAGCACGTCGCGGCCCAGCTGGTCGGTGCCGAGCAGATGGGCCGACGTCCCCCCGGCGAACACCGGCGGCGACAGGCTGTTGATCAGATCGATCTCTTCGGGATCGTACGGGGTCACGTAGGGGCCGATGGCCCCGGCGACCACGAACAGGGCCAGGACCGTGCCCGAGAAGTAGGGTCGGCCGCCCCGCCCGGGGAGCCAGCGGCGGTGCCGTTCGGCCAGCGGTTCGGTGGGGGCCGGGTCCTCCAGGATGTCGCCGTCGATCACCACCAGGTCGGGATCGTCAAGCGCCATTGTCGCCTCCTGAGCCGGTATGGACGGAACGGACACGGGGGTCGATGACCCCGTAGGACAGGTCGACCAGGAACAGCAGCACCCCGAACAGCAGCGTGTTGACCAGGACCACCCCCTGCACGACGTTGTAGTCGCGGGCGTTGATGGCGTGGATGGCCAGCTGACCCATGCCGGGCCAGGCGAACAGGGTCTCCACCACCACCGTGGCCGACAGCATCGCCCCGAGCTGGATGCCGGCGAGCGTGACCACCGGCAGGGACGCGTTGCGGACCGTGTGGAGCATCATCCGCCGGGGTGCGACCCCCTTGGCCCGGGTGAACAGGGTGTGGTCCTGCTGGCGCACCTCGATCACCGCCGAACGGGTCAGCCGGGTGAGCGAGGCCAACGGGTACCAGCCGAGGGCGACGGCCGGCAGGACCACGTTCTGCCAACCCCCCTTGCCGTAGGCGGGGAACCACTGCCATCGGACCGCGAACGCGGCCACGAGCAGGATGCCCAGCCAGAACGACGGGACCGATTGACCCAGCAGGGCGATGCCCTTGCCGAGCCGGTCGGCGACCCCGTCGGGGTGCATGCCCGAAGCCACCCCGAGCGAGACGCCGACCACGACGGCGAAGATGAAGGCGACCACGCCGAGCTGGATGGTGTTGGGCAGGGAGTCCCTGATCAGCTCCGACACCGGGCGCCGGTAGGAGTACGACTCACCCAGGTTCCCCTGGGCCAGGTCGGAGAGATAGCTGCCGTACTGGACGATGAGTGGCCGGTCGAGGCCGAGACTTCGTTCGATCTCGGCCACGGCCTCGGCCGACGCTTCGGGGGGTGCGATGATCTCGGCGATGTTCCCGCTCACTCTGCCGAGCCGGAACACCACCGTGACCACCAGGAACAGCACCACCAGCCCCTGGACGAACCGGACACCGACGTAGCGGGCCATCTACTTCCCCCTCACCGTCGTGAACCGTCCCCTGGTGCGCACCCCGCCGCTCCTCGATCTCAGTTGGCCTGCAGCGACCACAACGGGCCGGCGTAAGGGCTGCCCAGCATCGGCTCGAACGTGGCCACGTCCGGACCGACACCGATCAGGGAGGAGACCAGGATCAGGGGGAGGCCGTACAGCTGGTCATACAACAGGGTGTCGAGCTCGACGCCGAGCTTTTCCCGTTCGTCCATGTCGACGGTGACGTCGAGCTGTTCGGCCAGGGCGTCGAGCTCGGGGTCGCTCACCGTCGAGTAAGAGGCCTCGGTGGTGAAGAACGACGACATCAGTCGGGACGGCTCGTCGTAGTACTGGCTGGGTCCGGCCAGCAGGCCCATGCCCCGCAACTGCCGGCCCCGCCACGCCGGCAGGATGGTGGCCGTGTCGACCACGTTCATGTTGACCGTGACCCCGATCTGCTCCCAGTACGCCGCCACCGTCTCACCCAGCTTGACCACGTCGGGCACGGTGGGTGTCGAGTTGTAGGAGTTGAGGGTGATCGTCAGGTCCGACGCCCCGGCCTCCTCCAACAGGGCCTTGGCCGCGTCGGGGTCGAACGGGTACGGGGCGAGGTCCGGGTCGTACCCCAGGGTGGTCGGCGGGAGGGCGCCCGCCGGGACCCGGGCGTATCCCTGATACAGGGAGGTGGCGATGGCGTCGCGGTCGATGGCCATCAGCAGCGCCTTGCGGACCCGCACATCCTGGAGGGGTGACGCTTCGTCCGGCGCCACCAGGTCGAGCGGGAACAGGTAGGCCATGCCGGTGTCGGGCGATTCGATGACCCGGGTGTCGCCACCCTGCTCGAGCTGGCTGGCCGACAGGGCGGTCAGCCCGAAGGCCATGTCGAGATCACCGGTCTGCAGGCCGGCCACCCGGGCGCTCTCGTCGGGAATGATCTTGTAGACGAGATGCTCGAAGTTCGGCTTGCGGCTCTCGTCGAAGAAGTCGTCGAAGCGGGAGTAGGTGATCGACGCGTTCAGTTCCTGGGACTCGAACTTCCACGCCCCGGCGGCGATCGGCTTGGCCCGGAACCCCTCCTCACCGACCTCGTTGTAGTAGTCGGTCGGGATCGGTGGCGGCATGTCCGACAACAGGGTGGCGTACGGGCCGTTGGTGGTGATGGCGACGGTGTAGTCGTCGATCACCTCGGCTCCCGACACATTGGCCCGGAAGGTGGCCAGGTGGGCGAAGTCCTCCGAACCGAGGATCCGGTCGATCGCCGTCTTGACGTCGTTGGCCGTGAAGTTGGACCCGTCCTGCATCAGGATGTCGTCACGCAGGGTGAAGGTCCAGGTCAGGTTGTCGTCGCTGATCTCGTACCCGGTCGCCATATTCGGCTCCCACGCCAGCTGCTCGTTCTGGCGGTAGAGGGTCTCGGATATCGCCCACCGCATGGGGAACAGGAGCCCACCGACCGCGAAATGGGGGTCGACATACTGTTCCTGCAGGGTGGGGACGCCGATCACGATCGTGTCCGTCGTTGCCACCTCCGGCGCCTCGCCCTCGATCTGCTCGGGTGCGGTCGAGCCGGTGGTGGCGTCATCGCCGCCGCCCGCGTCGGCGGCGGTGTCCGACTCGCCGCCACACGCCGCGGCCACGAGCGCGAGCACGACGGTCAGGACGGCGAGCGTCCATCGCTTCGGTCGCGGATCATTTCCTCGGTTCCCCATGATTCGGGTTCTCCCCCGTTCCTTCCGGTGTTGGTGAGCTGACGAACGGGCCGGCGGCTCAGTCCGCTTCGATTCCGGCCGCGGCCAGGGCGGCCTGCTTGGCACCGTCCAGGTCGTAGTGCTTACGGGTGACGATGCGCTGGGCGTAGAGCCCGCCGCCGGCCTGGATGTTGGTCACCTGCCGCCAGCCGCCGTAGCTGTCGGCGGTCAGGTCGCGGATGGCGTGGAACAGGCGGGTCCGGTAGGTGCCGTCCACGTCGGGGCCGGTGGACATGTACTTCTCGACCAGGGACCCGATCTCGCCGTTCTCCAGATCGGAGCGGGAGGGGGCGGTGACGATGGCGCCGCCCGCGATGTCGTGGAGGTGGCGGACCATCAGGTTGTAGTTGGCGGCGCCGGTGTACTTGCCGGCGTTGGTGTAGAGCTCGTTGGGGAACATGGCCCCGAACTCGCCGGCCGACGAATGCTGGATGGCCGCCTCGTAGCAGGCCCGCACCACCGTGGCGTGGATGATCATCTCGGAGATCTTCTCCTTGATGTGGGCCACGCCGGCCAGCCCGTTGGCCTCGGCGATCAGCTGGGCCAGACCCACCAGCACGTCGGCCCCGTCCGCCATCGACGTGAGGCCCCCGAGCCGTTCCCACAAGCCGAGCGAATGGGCGAACACGCCGGCCTGAGCCGTTTCTCCGTCGAGGAAGACCCGTTCGTTGGGGACGAAGACGTCGTCGAAGATGACGAAACCCTCCGGGGTGTTGGTCGGCCCCGAAACCGGGAAGTCCCGCAGGTCATCGTGGCGCGGCGCGTAGGTGGTGTTCACGATCTTCACCCCGTCCGCGTTGACGGGGATCATGGCCGCGATCGAGTAGGCGTCCTCGTCGGCCTTCATGGATTTGGTCGGAATGGTCATGAGCTCGTGGCCCATCGACGCCGCCGTGATGTGGAGTTTCGCTCCCCGCAGCACCACCCCCTCGGGGGTCCGGTCGACCACCCGCACATAGGCGTCGGGGTCGTGCTGGCGGCCTGGCGGTCGGGACCGGTCGCCCTTGGCGTCGGTGATGCACTGGGTGATGCGCACATCACGCTTCTGGGCGTCCTCTATGAAACCCTGGATGCGTTCCACGTACTGGGGGGCGGTGTCGGCGATGCGGCCCGCCGCGGTGGCCAGGGTCATGATCGAGGTGTAGGTGACGTGGGCCATCATCCCGGCCTCGTGGACCAGGTCGACCTTGGCCCGCAGCTCGTCCCGGGTGGTGGGCACCCCGGTGATCGGGCTGTGGCCGTCGTCGGCCCGATCCAGCAGCCAGTCGTAGTCGCCGGCCACCTGATGGATCGGCGGGCCCAGGATCGGGTGTCCGGGGAGGTCGTCGATCCGGTTGCCCTCGAAGAACGTGGCTCGGCCGTCGTCCAGGGACGCCAGGTATTCCTTACCGGTCATCATGGCTGCAGCAACTCCTGATCGTGGGTGGACAAACGCGTGGTGGCGGGGCGGACATCGTCGATCGGGCCCTCTCGTTTCTCGATCGGTCCCGGATGCTTGCGGTGCCCGAAACCAGATTCCCCGTGCTCGAATACCGCGTCCCCACCAGGACTGACAGATATGTCAGGTCCGATGGCGGGGAAGCTAGCAACGGTTCAGCCCGCTGTCACATCCGAATCGCAAACGTAAGAAATCACGGTCTCCGACGAAAGTGACACCACTGTCACCCGTGGCTAGCTTTCCGGAATGAGCTTTCCCAACCGAGTGACGTCGATGCTGGGCGTCGATGTGCCGATCGTGCAGGCCCCGATGGGGTACGTGGCCCAGCCGCCGCTGGTGGCCGCGGTGGCCGAGGCCGGGGCCATCGGCCTGGTTCCGGGATCGCTCGGGGTGGACGTGGTGCGGGCCGACATCCGGCGGACCCGGACCCTGACCGACAAGCCGTTCGGCGTCAACCTGCCGATCGCCTTCGTGACCGATCCCGCCATCGTGGAGGCCGTGGTGGAGGAGGGCGTCGAGTTCGTCACCACCTCGGCCGGCTCGCCCGACACCTACACCCCGATCCTGAAGGACGCCGGCCTGATCGTGTTCCACGTCGTCCCGTCGCTCACCGCCGCCCTCCGGGCCCGAGACGCGGGCGTGGACGGTCTGGTCGTTGAGGGCTCCGAGGGCGCCGGGTTCAAGAACCCCCGGGAGGTGTCGACGATGGTGCTGCTCCCCCTGGTCGCCGAACGGGTGGACCTGCCGATCATCGCCGCCGGCGGGATCGCGGACGGACGCTCGATGGCGGCCGCCTTCGCCCTCGGGGCCGAGGGCGTGCAGATGGGCACCCGGATGATCGCCACCGTCGAGGCCGGGGTGCACCAGAACATGAAGGACGCCGTCGTCGACGCGGCCGAGACCGACACGATGCTGATCAACCAGCACAACCGTCGCCCGGTACGGGTGTTGCGAACGGCGACGACGGCCCGGTTCGAGGGAGCCACCGAGGGCGATCCGATGCCGCTGCTCGGCTCCATCCTCGACCTCTACGAGCGGGGTGATCTGGAGGCG
>JBKDZN010000273.1:0-10443 GCA_047971245.1 Acidimicrobiales bacterium | reverse complement strand
GTCGCGGTGGCGGCACCGCACGGTGTCGGCCCCGCGGTGTGGGCCCAGGTGTTCGTGATGGGGACCGCCGCCATGGCGGTCGTTCCCCGGGGGCGGGTGGTCGCCCCCGGGGGACGGATCCGGCTTCGGCCGGCACCCGCCCGGGTACCGGTGACGTGACCGAGCCGGGTTCGCATCCGGCCCCTGCCCCCGATCCCGAGCTCCTCCCCCTCACCGACGAGGAGCTCGTGGACGGGCTGCTCGAGCCCCTCCAGCTGATCGTCGAGCTGGCCGACCGCCTGATCGACGCCGGCGTCGGCCCCGATGTGGCCCCGATCGCGCTCGAGTTGCGGGACCGGGCCGCCCGCCTGGTCCGCAACACGACGATCCGCCTCACCGGGGCGGATCGCGGCGTTGGGCACCTGCCACCCGGGTCAGGCCCGCAACCGTTCCGCCGACTGCCGGTGCTCGTGCTCGGCGACGACATCACCCGGCTGCTGGTGCTCCACCACCAGCTCGAACGTCTCGGTTGCGCGGTGTCCACCGCAGCGTCGGGGCCGGAGGCGATCGAGCTGATCGGCACCGGCCGCCGACCCGGAACGTCGGCCGGGGTGATGATCATGACGTTGCCCCTGCGGCGGCGGGACGGCATCGGCGGGATCGAGACGTGCAGCCGCCTGCGTCGCCTCCCCGGCGGGCGCGGCCTGTACATCATCGTGCTGGCCGGCGCAGCCACCCGGACGCAACGGGCCCGGGTGGCCCCGCTCGTCGACGACGTGATCGTGGAGACGGCCACCAGCCGGGTGCTGACCCGCGCCCTGCAGCGCCACCTCGACCGGTCCGACCCGGCCGGAGCGGTCGAGACCCGACCGTCGCGGTCGGATCAGTGGCTGGACGCGACCCGCCTGCGGAGCCTGATCACCGACCTGGGCGACGATGCTCTGGTCTGCTCACTGATCTCGGTGTTCGTCGCAGAGATCAGTGTGCAGACGGCAGCGGTCCGGGCGGCTCGGCTCGACCAGGATCCACAGGCGGTCCGGCAACTCGCCCATCAGCTCAAGGGGGCCGCGAGCTCCATGGGGGCCGACGGCCTCCACGCGGCCGCGTGCGCCCTGGAGCACGACCCGGCGGGCGGGATCGACCGGTTCCTGCGAGCCGCCGCGGCCACCGCCTCCACCTACCGGATCCTGTTGCGGCACTTCGGGGCCTGACCGATCGGCGCTGCCCCGCCCGGTCACCGGCGAGCGGCCACCTCGGCCAGGTGCAGGGCGTGCCACCCGGCGATGAGGCCGATGTCGAGCGAACCGGCGGCCCGGCGGTTGTGTTCGCCCAGCTCGGCGGCGTACTCCGGGTCGTCGAGCAGGTGGGCCATCGCCGCGGCCAGGCTCATCGGATCCCCCGGTTCGAACAGCTCCCCGGTGAACCCTTCCTCCTCGATGACCGCCACGAAGTCGCCGATGGCGGGAAGGACCGCCGGCCGGCCGGCGCCGCCGGCGGAGTGGAGCGGCCCGGAGCTGCCGGTGGTCGACGAGTACGGGAACACGACCATCGTGGACCGTTCGAACAGCTCCGGGACGTCGTCCTCGGCCACGTAGCCGGTGAACCGTACCGGCAGGTCGGGATCGAGGCCGGCCTGCACCTGTTCCAGATAGCCGGGTGAGTTCGCCGCGCTGGTCCCGGCGATCACCAGTTCCAGATCCTCATAGCCGGCCTGGCGCAGGAGGACGAAGGCGTCGATCAGCTCCTCCACCCGCTTGTAGGTACCGAACTTGCCGAAGGTGAGGATGCTCCGGGCCGATGAGGTGGGAGCCAGGTCCAGTTCGGGGTGGGGGAAGGTGCCGTGGGGGGCCAGGTAGACATTGTCGGCGCCGTACCGCTCCTTGAGCAGGTCGACGTAGCCGGGCAGGGTCACCGCCACCTTGTCAGCCTGCAGGATCAGGTGGGTCAGTGCCCGGCCGATCAGCGAGTAGGCGCCCAGCCGGACCCGGGAACCGGTGAATCCGGCGCTGCGGAGATCGACGGTGTCGACAAGGTTGTGGAGCAGGACCACGGTACGGAGCCCGGCGAGGCGCATCAGGGCGGGGGTGAACAGCCCCAGAGCGGCCGGGATGCGCCGGTCCCCGAAGGTGGCGAACTGGAGGTTGAACATCACCACGTCGACGCCGGCCCTGCGGGCCGCTCGCACGAGACGGATCGGATTCGACCATGCCTCGGGCCGCCAGGCGGCAACGGGGTGCACCCCGTCCTCGACCGGTACCGGCCCGTCCATGTCCTCGTGGAAGACGGTGATCGATCCGATCTCCACCTGGCTCCTCAGCGCGTTGACCAGGTGGAATCCGTACTCGTTGAGGGTCCGGGTCGACGGGGGCAGTGAGGTGACGACACCGACGTGGAGGGGTCGGGAACCGGCGTCGGCCGCCTCGTCCCACGGGTCCGGGCCGGCTCCGGCGTGGGCGGCGGCCCGCCGTTCGAGGCGGACCTCGACGATGTCGCGCAGGAAACGCAGGCTGTCCCGCAGCGGGTTCACCTTGGACCCGGGCGCGTCGAACCACTCCACCGGGTGTTCGATCACCTCGATGCCGCGACGACCGGCCAGGAACAGCCATTCCAGATCGAAGGAGAACCCGTCGATCTGCTGCTCGCCCGCCAGTTCATGGGCCACGTCCCCGGTCATCAGTTTGAAGCCGCACTGGGAGTCGGCGAACCGGAGCCCGAGGACGACCCGGACGAGAAGGTGCAGGACCGCGCTCAGCAGGTTGCGCAGGACGCTCTTGCCCACCACGTCGGCATCGCTGAGCGCCCGGGAACCGATCACCATCGAACGATCGTTCAGCTTGGCCATCATCGGGGCGACCTCCCGGATCGGGGTCGACATGTCGGCGTCGGTGACCAGGACCGCCCAACCTGTGGCCGCTCGCACCCCCCGCCGGACCGCGGCGCCCTTGCCCTGGTTCCGGGGGCCCCGCACGACCCGGACCCCGTCCAGGGTGAGGGCCTCGACCAGATCGGGCGTGCCGTCGCCGGACCCGTCGTCGGAGACGATCAGCTCCCACGTCCACGGCATCGTGTGCAGGTAGGAGACGGTCGACGCAATGGTGGGGACGATCCGGTCCCGCTCGTTGTAGGCGGGGATGACGATCGACAGATCCGGGGCTGGGGTGGAAGACGAGGTCATGGCCCCAACCTAGGAACCGGACCTCTCGCCGGCCGGCACCGGTTGTCAAGGCTCGCTCAGTACTGGTTCAGCCCATCCTCTTGGGGCACCGGCCCCGGCGCGGCACGCTCAGCCCACGGCCGGTTGTACCTTCTCGACCCCTTCCGGCACCGTGTCGGGTGGTTGGGCGGTGTCGAGAACGGTCAGGTGCCAACGTCCGTCCATGAGCTCCATCACGGCGGTGTAGGCGGCCACGGTCCGCAGGCGCAGGGGCCGCATCCCGGGTCCCCGGTCGATCACCGTCTCGGACTCGGCCGAGGGTACGAACAATCCGATCGTCGTGCCGTCCAGGGAGAAGAAGTCGACCCGGAGCTGGTGGGAGACCTGGTGCACCGACAGTGTTGCGGCGGGCTCCGGAGCGTCGGAGACCCGCTGGAGCACCGCGCCGCCGAGGGTGCTCTGGGGGTCGGTGACCGAACCCCCGGAGCTCAACGTGTCGAGGGTGTGCCACGCATCGGCCCAGTCTGCTCGTACCTGCCGCAGCACGGCCTCGGTGGGGACCCGGTCCAGGACGACGGTGGTCTCCAACCAGGTGATCCGGTCATCGAGCGGCCGACCCAACGATTCGACCTCGTTGAGGGCGATGACGGCGTGCTCCGTCGCGTTGCGGGAACGTTCGATCTCGGCGGCGAACCGGGCCCCGGCCATCGTGACCGCCAGCGCCGCCACCAGGAGCCCGACGATGATCAGGCGACGACCGTCGGACCCCGTCGGACGGCGGACGGTGTTCAGTCGGTGGAGCAGGTTCATCCCCGGACCATGCCCTCCACGCCGAGGACCCGGACGGTCAGCTCCTCGGGGCGTGCGTCGGTACCGGCCGTCGGCCAGAGCCTGACGTACCCGTCCCGGAGCCGGCCCTGGGCGATCATGAGCGGCCCCTGGTACAGCTCGACCATGGTGCCGTCGGCGACATAGGCGCCGAGCGGGTCCCGCACCGGTCCCACCGACACCGAGTCGTCCCCGGCCACCCATTCCGCCGCGATCGTGGCCACCCCCGGTGTGGCGGTGATCGTAACCGGAGGTGGAGCCACGGTGTCGGCCGCATCCGTCGGGGTGGAGAGCGTCACCGTTCCGGGTGCGGTGGGGGCCCGGATGGTCAGCTCGGCCGTGCCGTCGATGACCCGGCCGGTGATGATCTGGCGGCCGGACGCGGTCTCGACCACGGCCCGGATCGCGGTGCCGTCACTGACCGTGTTGCCGAACCCATCCACCACGTCGGTGGCCCGGGCGTCCACGGTGGACCGACCGTCGGCCACGATCTCGTCGTTCGGCACCTCGAGCCTCCAGGACGCCGGCGCCCCCGGGGTCTGCAGGAAACCGGCAGCCGCCCCCGAGTGTCCGTCCACCGTCACCACGATCCCGGCGAGGCCGACCTGTTCGGTGGACCGGACCCGGACCCCGATGACCCCGGCGGCACCCAGCGCACCCGTCGACGATTCCACGGTGCCGTCCGGCCGGCGCACCACCAGGCCGAACGGGGTGCCGGGCGCCACCGCGTTGCCGTACCGGTCGGACGCCGTGATCGTCACCATTGTCTCCGAGGCCCCGTCGGCGACGATCCGTTGGGCGCCGACGAGGGGCACGAAGCCGTCCGCCGCCGGACCGGGTGCGAGCGGGATCGTCGTCTGACCCCATTGGTCGTCGGTTGACACGACGATCAGGTGCCGTCCCGACTCACGGGTCGCCTCGCCCGGGATCTCCAGCAGGGCCTCGCCTCCGACGGCCACCAGGCGGCCGATCCGGTGTTGGCGGCTGGTGGCCACCTGGTGGATGACGTCCACGGTGACGGTGCCGTCCGCGGGCTCGATTCCCGAGACCCGGAGCCGTAGGGGCGACCCGATCTCCGGTGGGGTGTCCTCGGTCTCGACGGTGAGGGTCTCGGGTCGGGTGCTCACATCGACGGGAGGAGCCTCAGCGGGATCCCAACGCCAACCGCGGCCCACGGCGACGACCCCCAGCGCGGCGACCACCGCCAGCAACATCCTCCGCCGGCTCATCCGGTTATCCGGATGAAGCTCATCACCGACAGGTCGATGTCGTCCCACTGCTCGACCCGCTCGGTGGGCGATTCGGCGGTGGTGACGGTGCGGCCGTTGACCGTCACCACGATGGTCACCGGCACGGGGACGATGCGGGTCGGGGACGGGAGGGTCAGCGTCTGGGCCACGGTTCGATCGGGCCGCGCCGCCTCGTCGCTGAAGGCGTTCTCCACCCACCGCAGGTGCCCGGTGTGGTCGCGGAGGGAGACGAACACCTCCGAGACGGTGAACTCCTCGGCGCCACCGTTGAACAGCGAGAAGTCCAGTCGCCCCTCGAGCCGTTCGTAGTCGACGACCACGGCGTCCCGGTGGAGATCGGATCCGGTGACCAGGGTCTGCACCGATATCACCACGGTGGCGACGTCGGCGGGGTCGATCCCCGTCGGGGTGAACGCTCCGGGCTCGAAGGTCATGTCCTCGGTCCCGTTCTCGCCGGCCACCCCCTCGAAGTCGATCCGGAACGGTGTCGTCTCGTTGGGCAAGGTGGTGGGCTGGGAACCCACCCCGGTGCCGTGCGCGGCGAGCTCGTTGCCGTCACGGTCGTACAGCACGGCCCGGCCGATGATCAGGGAGGGGACGGAGCTGATGTTGGTCAGCTCACCGATGACGCTCAGATTCCCGTCGTGGAGGACCAGGTCGGCCGAGTGGACCACGGCTTCGGGCAGGTCCAGGGTGTCGGCGTGGGGGGTGGCGCCGGCGGTCGCCTGGCGGCGGCCCTGAGCCACATAGTCGAGCGTGGGTTCGCTGCGGAACGTGGCGGTCGGTTCGGTGGCGTCGACCGGGCGGTACTGCAGGCCCCACCGGCCATCCACCAGGCGTAGTTCCTCGGTGGTGGTGATCTCGATCCGGTTGAGGGCGGTCAGGTAGCTGAGCCGGACCCTGACGGTGGCCACATGACCGGCGATCGTCACCTCGGGCTCCTCCATGGCCTCGAGCCGGGCGTAGGAGGCGGCGAGGCCGTTGGTGACCCGCCGTTCGGCCACGAACTGCTCCCAGCTCGGCGCGGTGCCGGGGTCGAGCAGGCGGTAGGCGTCGTCGGGCCGGCGCAGATCGAGGGCGTCGTAGTAGGCGTAGACCACCTCGTCCGGACGCGGTGGCGGTGCGGGGCGGGTCATCAACCCGACCCCGGCGATCAGGGCCAGTACGACCATGACGGCGACGGTGGACCGGGTCCGGCGCCGCGGGGGCGCGGGCCGATCCAGGATTCGGGCCACGCCGCGCCTCCACCGTTCCCACCGGAGCCAGAACGGTTCGGCCGGCACCGTTTCGAGCCGGCCGATCGGCCCGCTGAGGCGGGCGTCGAACCGATGCCAGGCCCGCTCGGCCCAGGGGACCCGCAATCGGCGGGGTCCGGGCTCCCCCACCTGGCGGATGACCAGGAGCGACGCCCCGGCCAGGATGCCGCCCAGGACCGACAGTGGGGGCACCAGGCCCCACCAGAGGCGCTGCCAGCGGGCCCGGTCGGGCACCACCCGGTCGGGGGGCAGTGGGGTGACCTCGCCGCGCTGCCACACGTCGATGCCGTTCTCCAACGGTTCGAGATGCTCCCACCCCGACGCCCACAGCAGGGGGTCGTAGAAGTGATCGTTGGAGAACACGAACTTGAGATGGAATTTCTCCGGGTCGGAAAGGAACTGCTGCAGGGATCCGAGGCCGGCCACACCGGTGTACTTCGCCCCTTCGAGCCGCTCGACGGGACGGGTGGTCAGCTCGGGCAGACGACGGGCGGCGTGGTAGTTCCCGTCGACGGTTTCCGCCGTGGTCTGCGCCGACAGCCACGCCATCTGATCCCCAAAGCCGAGGGTCAGGTAACGCCACTGGTCGTGACGGTCCTGCTCCAGGAACGAGACGATCGGGGTCATGTCGATCTCGGCCGGCTGCAGGGGCCGGAAGCGGCTGAGCGTGGCGGCGAACACCGTGGTCCCGAGGAACACGGCCACCAAGGACGCCAGCAGGATCCGGCCGGCGACGGGGCCGAGTGGCCGTTCCACCACCGCCCGGAGGCGGCCCGACACAAGGGAACTGAGCATCCGTCCCGCCAGGGGCAGGATGAGGATGGTGGCCCAGAACGTGAATCGGTCAAGGGTGAGGATGTCGAACGCGCCACCCAGGATCAGCCGGGGGATCGGCGTCGTCCCCCCCGTGCCCAGCACGGCGAGCAGCACGACCGACCCCATCAGCGGCCAGGCCCGACCGAACAGGCCGCGGGCCACTGCGTAGGGCAGGGCGAGCAACAGGGGTCCCCACGGGACGGCGAAGAACATCAGGCCCGCGTTGGATTCGACCAGGAAGTTCGCCCGGCTGCCGTGGGGGATGGTGACCTGGGTGATCGGATCGGCGGCGCTCTCCAACCAGTAGGGCAGCACGACGAGAACCAGGGTGACCACCACCAGCACCACGTATCCGGCCGCCCGGACGAGGGCGGGCAGTACCCGCCGGAGGTGCAGGACGACATAGGGCCACCCCGTGCTCCGGTTGATACGGACGGTGGACGGCTCACCGGGCCGGGGGGTCCGCAAGGCGTCGACGACACCCCGGACCAGGACCGGGCTCAGGATGAACACCACACCGAACAGGGTGGTGACATGGTGGACTGCGGTGGTGGCCGCCGCGAAGGCGAGGGCGGCGGCCAGGGCCGGGAACCGTCCGGTTCTGACCCAACGGTCGACGGAGGGGAGCCCGTTGAGGGCGAAGGCCAGCGAGACGAGGGTGGGCAGCTGGCCGAACGTGTGCAGGGTCTCGGCGATCGACGAGGAGACGGCGACCAACAGGGCGGCGTAGGCCGCCGACTCACGGTCGACCCAGAGCAGGGAGCTGCGGTAGACGCCGGTGACGAGGCCGAACACGGCCAGGGTGGCCACGATGACGAAGGCCCGTTCCAAACCGAACGGGATTCCCACGGTGGCCAGGAGCTGGTGGGTTCCCGGCGGGTAGGTGACGGTCGAGAAGCCGGTGTACCACCGGGGCTCCCAGGTGGAGAACCAGCCCCGTTGGTAGTGGTCGCCGAAGAAGATGTGGACCCAGGCGTCGTAGGTGTGGCGGTAGCTGCCCCAGAGCAGGAGGGGGAGGTGGAAGGTGGCGACGAGGATCCAGGCGGCGATCAGCGGGAGCGGCGCGCCACGGCGCTCACGTTGGACCGGTACGGCTTCGACGCTGGATCCGGTGACGTTATGCAGCCTCGAGCGCGAGGCCATACCCGACCCCCCGGACGGTGCGGACGAATCCGTCGACACCGACCGCACGCAGCTTGCGCCGGAGATTGCCGATGTGAACGTCGAGCACGTGGTCCTGGCCGACATAGTCGTAGCCCCAGACCCGTTCGATGATCTGGGCCCGGGTGTAGACCCGGGACGGGTTCTCGATCAGCATGGCGAGCAGGTCGAACTCGACCCGGGTCAGCTCCACGGGCTGGTCGTCGGCAACCACGGTGCGGCGCCCCGAGTCGAGGATGACGGCCTGATGGGAGAAGGTGTCGACCTCCGCCTCGTCTTCCTCGGCGTCGCGGGGCTGGCGAGGGACGACATAGTGCCGGTCGCGCTTGTCGAAGCGCCGGGCGATGGCGGCGATCCGGGCCTCGAACTCCCGGGGCAACAGGGGCTTCCCCATGTAGTCGTCGGCTCCGCAGCGCAGGCCGGTGATCTTGTCGACCTCGTCGGTCCGGCCCGACAACATCAGGATGTAGGCGTCGGAGTGAGGCCGGATGGAGACGCAGAAGTCGATCCCATCGCCGTCGGGCAGACCGAGATCGAGCACGATCAGGTCCGGTTGGCGACGACCCAACTCCTGGTGGGCGGCGGCCACCGTGTCCACACAGCGGACCTGGTGACGATTCTTGGTCAGGATGCCTTCGACCAGATGGCTGATCGTCGGTGCGTCCTCGACCACGAGCACGTCCATAGGTCTCCTCGGCTCTCGTCGCGATCCCTCGGCTGATACTCCTTCCCAATCGTCACCGGGATACCGAAACTTGAACTCTGCAAGAATTGAGGTAGGCAGGAGTGTTCGGTCTCGGCGTCGAGGTGGATCTAGGTTTGGGGGAGGCGCCAGGGGGAACGGCCGGGCCGGGCCCATGGCCGAGATTCGGAGCCGCATCATGACCAGTGACCCGTCAGTCCCGACCCCGGGCCCGCCGTCGCCCCCGCTCGGGCCGTCCCCGGTAACACCGCCGTCGGGGCCGTGGGGCCCTCGCCTGGCGGGGCGGGTGGCCCTGGTCGTCGGTGCCGGGCAGACCCCGGGGCTCACCATCGGGAACGGCCGGGCCACTGCGATGCGGTTCGCGTCCGAGGGCGCCATGGTGGTGGTGGCCGACCGCGACCTGGATTCGGCGGTGGAGACGGTGGCCATGATCGACGACCGGTGGCCCGGATCGGCGGCGAGGGCGGTATCGATCGACGTCACCGACGACGCAGCGTGCGCGGCCGCGGGGACCGGCGTGGTCGAGGCCGACGGCCGTATCGACGTGCTGATCAACACTGTGGGCATCGGTCGTGGCGACGCCGGACCGTCGAGCGTGACCGATGCGGCCTGGGACGAGATGTTCGACGTCAACGTCAAGGGGGCGTTGCACACCTGCCGCCACGCCTTGCCGGTGATGCGCACCCAGGGCCGCGGTGTGATCGTCAACATCAGTTCGGCGGCCGCCGTGGCCGCGGTGGGCCTGGTGGCGTACAAGTCGTCGAAGGCAGCCCTCAACGCCTTCACCCATTCCCTGGCCACCGGGAACGCTCGTCACGGCGTCAGGGCCAACGTGATCGCCCCCGGCCTGATGAACACCCCGATGGCCATCGAGGGCATCTCGGCCGCCGTCGGGGTGGGGCGTGAGGAGCTCATCGCCCGGCGGGATCGCCAGGTGCCCCTCCGGGGCGGGATGGGTTCAGCGTGGGACGTGGCCAACGCGGCCCTGTTCCTGGCCTCGGACGAGGCCCGGTTCATCACCGGGGTGGTGCTGGCCGTGGACGGTGGCCAGACGGCCAGGATCGGCTGAATCACCCGCGATCCTGGCCGTGCCGACAGAACTTCATCGGGTTTGCTTCAATTCAGAATCAAACCACCGACAGGGGTTGGCATGAGTACCACATTCTCGTCCCGTCTCCGTCGGGGGTTGATCCTGGGTGCGGCCACGGTGGCCGCCACCACGGCGGCCCTCGCTCCTGCCTCCCCCGCGGCGGCCGCTGACCCGGCGGCACTGTCGACAGACACCAGCGTGGTCGG
>JBKDZN010000272.1:0-6382 GCA_047971245.1 Acidimicrobiales bacterium | reverse complement strand
TGCTCTATCTCTACCGTGACGACGACGGCTTGTTCGTGAACGAATGGCTGGTCGCCGAGGGTTACGCCGAATCCCATCCATACCCGCCGAACGTCACCCTTCAGGATCGGCTCGACGCCGCCGAGGCCGACGCCCGAGCCGAGCAACGCGGCCTCTGGGGTTCCTGCGACGGACCGGATCAGCCCCTGAACTGACCGTCGGCCGGTCCACCGGCGCGCGGTTCAACCCAGTGAGGCCAGCTCGGCCGCGTCCGCGTTGCCGCCGCTGCAGATCACCCCGATCCGTCGGGGCCGGTCCCGATCGGCCAGGGCCCCGGCCAACGCGGCCGCCCCGGCCCCCTCGGCCAGGGTGTGGGCATGGGTGGCCAACAGGCGTCGCGCCTCGTCGATGGCGTCGTCGTCCACCAGCAGGAACCGGGCCAGGCCACCGGCCATGATCCGCTGGGTCAACGCGAACGGTGCGCCCGTGGCCAGTCCGCTGGCCCGGGTACGGCACGGAGCCTCGGTGGGTACCCCGCTCGCCCAGGTGAGCTGAGCCGCCGGGGCCTGGGCCGACTGGACGCCGATCACCTTGCACCCCGGGGCGAGGACGTCACGGACCAGGCAGATTCCGGCCGCGCTCGTGCCGCTCCCCACCGGCACGTACACCGCGTCGAGGTCGGGGTGGCTGGTGAACAGCTCGAGGCTGACGGTGGCGTGGCCGTGCACGATGTCGGGTTCCCCGCCGGGGTCGACGAACCAGGCCCCCCGCTGATCGGCCAGCTCACGGCCACGGGCGATGGCCGCGGTCATGTCGTCGCCGTGGACCACGACCTCGGCGCCGAGGGCCCGGACCGACTCCAACTTCCCCTCGGGTGCCGAGGTGGGTGCCACGATCAGGGCCGGGACGCCGTGGTGGCCGGCGGCGTAGGCGATCGACTGGGCGTGATTGCCCGTGGACGCGGTGACCAGGCCCGACGCCCAGCGTTCCCGGGGGGCGGCGGCCAGGAGGGCCAGGCCGCCCCGCACCTTGAACGCCCCGGTGGGCTGGGTGTTCTCGTGCTTCACCACCACCTCGGCGCCCACGGCGGCGTCGAGCCTCGGGTACTGCCACGCGGGCGTGGACGGCAGCAGCGGGGCCAGCGCCGCGGCCGCGGCGACGACCCCCTCGTAACACGGTTCGTCCTGGTCGGGTGGTGCGGTCGGGGACATGGCGGGCAGTATCGCAGCTCCGGGCCCCGCCCCCCGATCACGCTCCCGGCGGTGCCGACCGCCGGGACGGCCGATACGGGGGCGTCGACCGTGGAGTGGGGGCCCGCAGGCGGCTACCGTCGGGGCGGTGAGCGACCTGCTCGAGCGGCTCGGCCGTCCCGACGATGCCCGCATGGTGATCCTGGTCTGCGACGGTCTCGGCTCGTCGAACGCGGCCAACATGGCGATCCTCGACGCCCTCCGCACCGGGGTGGCCACCAGCGCCGGGCTCCAGGTGCCGTGCCCGTGGGCCCGGGCCGCGGCCGCCTCGCACCAGGGCGAGGACGTCGGCGTGTGCCTCACCGTCAACGCCGAACACGAGCTCTACCGATGGGGTCCGGTCACCCAGGCCCCGTCCCTGCTCAGCGGGGAGGCCGGTTTCCCCCGCACCCCGGCCGACCTGTGGGAACACGCCGACGTCGACGAGGTCCGCAGGGAATGCCGTTCCCAGCTCGAACGGGCGGTGTTGTGGGGCTACGACCCGACCCATCTCAGCGCCCACCTCTCCGCCCTGTGTGCCCGGGCCGAGTTCTTCGACGTCTATCTCGACCTCGCCATCGAGTTCGCCCTTCCCATGAGCCTGCCCGACCCGACCGTCGATCTCGGTTTCCCGGCCCGTGACCTGGCGGCGGCCGAGAACATCGTGGTCCCCGACCGGGTGGTCACCGCCCCGGCACCCGAGCGGGGGGCCCGTCCCGCCATCGACGCCGCCCTGGCCGCCCTGGAACCCGGCGTGACCGAGATGCACGTGGCCCCCGCCGCCGACACCCCGGAGATCCGGGCCATCACCCCCCACTGGCCGGCCCGGGTGGCCGACGCCCACCTGGTCACCTTCGACTGGACGTTCCGCTCGATGCTGGGCCGTTCCGGGGCTGAGCTCATCGGCTTCCGCGACCTCCGACGGGTCCAGCGAGCCGCCGACGCCGACCCCGGGTGACGCGACCGGGCCCGGCCACCGGCGGGGGCCGCGGTCAGGTTTCCAACACCTCGGACCGGTCCGGGGGCGAGGCGTCCTCGTCGCCGAGGCCGAGGAGCCGCATCACCCCGTAGACCAGGTACTCGGCGATCATCCCGATCACCAACGCGGCCAGGACGATCAGGGCGGGCAGGGCCGCGTACACCAGCCCGGGAACGGCCAGGACCAGCACCTTCAACGCGGACCACGGACCGGCCTCCATCCAGCTCCGGGGACCCGACGCCAGACGTACTGCGGCCCACATCATCCAGCGGCGAAGGAACGGGACCTGCAACTCCCGCAACGCCCGGTAGAACAAGCCGTCGGCGTCGACCTTGGACACCAGGCCCTGGCGGGCGAGGGACCAGAGGTAATCGTGCAGGATGGCGGCCTGGGTCCACCGGCCGTACCGGGGCAGCAGCCAGACCACCAGCCGGGGCACCGAGGCGAAATCGGTGGTGAACCCGCGGGGCACCGCGAACAGGTCACGCGAGCCCCGATAGAGGAACGGCTCCACCAACCGCCATCGCTTCCCCTCAGGAACGATCGGCGTCACCACGACGCGGCCTTCGAACCCCATGGGGTTCGATTCAACCACATCCAGCGGCCAGGTTGGGGGGAACCGGCCGATTCAGGCCGGGGGCGCCACCGACAGGCCGTTCACCTGATGGGCCGTGATGAGCTCGGCGACCAGACCAGAGGCCTTGGCCGCCTCCACGAAACGCCGCAGGTACTCGATGCCGGCCTCGGCCCGGCCCACGGGGGTGCCCATGGCCTGCTGCACGGTGCTGAACGACCCGTCGAGGACCCGGGAACCAGGCAGCCGGCCCATGTCGTCGAGGAGCCGGGGCCGGAGCCCGGCGAGGGCGTCGAGCTGCTGACCGACGAAGGCGTCGAACGAACCGTCCAACCCGGTGGCCCGGACCAGCTCCGCGTGCACCAGGTTACGTTCCAGCCACAGGTCGTAGGCGGCCCGGTAGGCCGACGCCACCCGCCGTCCGGGTCGGTCGACCTCGGCCACGGTGGTGATCGCGGAGCCGGCCGGGACCAGGTAGGTGGCCTCGATCTCGCAGTAGGCGGCGGTGAAGTCGATCACCGTGGCCCGCTGGGCCTCGGCGCCGATGTTGCCCACGTCCCACGCCCCCTCGGGCGCGGCGTTGGCGATGGCGGCCGGGCTCCGGTACGGGAGGAGCTCGAGCGGCACGCCGAGCCGGCCGGCCAGGGCCTGGGCCATGCCGGGTGACACCCCGGTCGGGTCACCGGCGTCGGTCCGCCCGGTCACGAGCAGGAAGTTGCCCAGATTGATGGCGGCCCGCAACACCCCGGTCGGGGCCAGGGCGGCCACCGCGGCGTCGCTGGGGGTGGGCAGGTCGGTGGACGGCCCGGTCACCGGACGCCCCCCGCCAGGCGGCGGCGGACCTGGAGGTCGTCGAGCAGTTCGAGCAGCCGGACCAGGGCCCCGGTGGCACCGACCGGTTTCAGGTCGCCCCGGATGAACTCGGGGGTCAGAGGTTCGTCACCCCCGAGCAATTGGTCGAGCTGACCCTCCGACAGGGGAACGGTCACCTCCACCTCGTCGGCCTCACCGGAGCCGACGACCCGTCCCCCGTCGATGATGATGACCAGATCGGTCCCCGAACCGGGGGTGAGGGCGACGGTGGCCGACCCGTCCATCCCGCTCCGACCGTCGGTGGCCGCCACCAGCCGGTCGAGCAGATCGTCGGTGCTCATGACCGGACCTCCCCGGCCGGGCCGACCGAACCGGCCGGGCCCACGCCCCCCGCCCCGGCCTCGAGACCGGCCAGCAGGTCGTCCTCGGGCACCTCGGTGGGCACCGTCGACCGGGCCAGGATGTAGTCCTCCCACGGGTAGGCGTCGGCGGCCTCGTCGTCGGGCAGACCGAACCAGAACCCGGCGTCGGGGTCGACCTGGGTGGCGTGGGCCAGCAGGGCCGCCCGCCGAACCGGGTAGAACTCGGCGATGTCGACCCGGGTGGTGATCCGCTCGTCGTGGGAGGGCCGGTCGAACCAGGTGTTGTCGTACGGCGATTCCAGGCCGAGCCGGGCGAACCGCTCATGGTGGGCGACCATCCGGGCCCGGCTCCAGGTGGAGTAGTAGAGCTTGGCCGGTTGCCACACCGGGCCGGCCTCCGGATACCAGGTGGGATCACCGGCCCGGTCGTAGGCCAGGACGCTGATGTCGTGCACCCGCAGGTGGTCGGGATGGCGGTAGCCCTGCTGATCATCGGAGTAGGTGATGATCACATCGGGCTGCAGGCGACGCACGATGGCCACCAGCCGGCCGGTGGCCTCATCCAGGTCGGCCTGGGCGAAACAGTCGGGGTGTTCGTTCGCGTCGGTCTCCGCCATGCCCGAGTCCCGGTAGCCGAGCCACACCAGTTCGTCGAAGCCGATGGCCTCGACCGCCCGTTCCAGTTCCACGGCCCGGACCGCGGGCAGATTGTCGCGGATCTCGGGACGATCCATGGCCGGGTTGAGGATGTCGCCCGCCTCCCCGCCAGTGGCCGTCACCAAGTACGCTTGGTGTCCATCGGCCACGTAGCGGGCGATGGTTGGGGCCCCTTTCGACGCTTCGTCATCGGGGTGAGCATGCACGGACAACAGGCGAGCCATCCCATCGAACGCTAACGCAGAGACGGCCTCCGGCCGACGTCACAAGCAAGCTGACCTCCCACCGGGGGCGGTCGGCACCACCCGGACCACGCCCAGCACCAGCCCAGAACGGAGCACCCGCCACGATGGACAGTCCAGAAGCCTGGGCCGTCGCCTATCTCGCCTTCGCCGCCGCCTTCGGGGTCGGCGAGCTGCTCATGCCGGGCAGCTTCTTCCTGCTGCCGTTCGCCGCCGGTGGTCTCGTGGCCTCGATCGTCAGCCTGCTCGGGGCGCCGCTGATCATCAGTCTCCCGGTGTTCCTGGTGGTGTCGGTGGCCGCCCTGGTGGCCCTCCGGCCGCTCGCCCACCGGCTCGACCACGACGCCCCGGCCGTCACCGGGATCGGGGCCAACCGCCTGAACGGGGCGACGGCCACGGTCACCGAACGCATCGACCACGGCGGTGTCGGCATGGTCCGGGTCGAAGGCGAGGAGTGGCGGGCCGAGACGATCGACCGCCGGCCCCTGGAGGCCGGAACGCCGGTGATCGTGATCGAGGTGCGCGGCACGCGCCTCATCGTGGTGCCGAACGCCACCGGGGCCACCGGACCACCACTCGCCGGCCCTCCCCTCGCCTAGGCCCACCGCCCGGCCAGGCCGCGGCAACCGACCAGCAAGCAGCCGGAACGAACCCGGAAGAACCCTGAAGACCGAAGAACCCTGGAAGAGGCCCCCGAATGCCCGCCCTGATCATCCTGCTCATCATCCTGATGTTCGTCTTCATCTACGCCGCCATGGGGGTGAAGATCATCCGCCCCTACCAGCGAGGCGTGATCGAACAACTGGGCCGCTACAAGGGCACCGTCGATCCGGGGATGCGGATCATCTTCCCGGGCATCCAGAGTGTCCGGAAGGTGGACATGCGCGAACAGGTCATCGACGTCCCTCCCCAGGAGGTCATCACCGAGGACAATGTCGCGGTGTCGGTGGACGCGGTGGTCTACTACGAACCCACCGACCCCCAGCGGCTGCTGTACAACGTCTCCAACTTCGTGATGGCGGTCACCAAGCTGGCCCAGACCAACCTGCGGAACGTGGTCGGTGAGATGACCCTCGACGAGGCATTCACCTCCCGGGAGCGGGTCAACGCCGCCCTGCGCCAGATCCTCGACGAGGCCACCGACAAGTGGGGCGTCCGGGTGGTCCGGGTGGAGATCCAGCGGATCGACCCCCCGGCGGACGTGATGCACGCCATGCACGAGCAGATGAAGGCCGAGCGGACCCGTCGGGCCGTGGTCACCGAGGCCACCGGTGCCCGCGAGGCGGCCGTCACCCGGGCCGAAGGTGAGAAGGCCGCGGCCATTCTCACCGCGGAGGGCATCAAGCAGCGGGACATCCTCCACGCCGAAGGTGAGGCCCAGGCCACCCGGACCCGAGCCGAGGCCGAGCAGTACCGCCAGTATGTGGTGGCCGCCGGTGAGGCCGCCGCCATCCACAGCGTGTACGGCGACATCAACACCTCGGGCACCGACGAGCGGGTCATCGCCATCAAGTACCTGGAGGCCCTGGAGGGGATCGCCAACGGCC
>JBKDZN010000271.1:0-5740 GCA_047971245.1 Acidimicrobiales bacterium | reverse complement strand
TGTGCTCGGTGCCGATGTAGTTGTGATTGAGCAGCCGGGCTTCCTCTTGAGCGAGCACGACGACCCGCCGAGCCCGATCCGTAAAGCGTTCGAACATACAGTCCTCCCCGTTTCGGGTGGTGCGTGGGGTGATTTCCAGCCTACCTGTACCGACCTGGCTTGATCTGATGCCTTTGGGCCAGATCGGACGGGAGACCGGGGGAATGCGAATGGTGAGCTAGGAATCCTCCAGCCGGAGCCGCCGGGGGGCCGCAACGGCGGCGATGGGGTGCCGGGCCTGCGGGTGCATGCCTCAACGGTAGACGGTTCCGGCTCGTCGGGCGGCATCGGAGCCGTCCCCGCTGATCCGGGCCCGGCCCCGGGACGACACCGTCAAGTCCGGAGACACGGGTGGGGGTCGGTGGGTGGGCGGCGACGCCAAGGAACCCACTGTCGGGTGGGTCGATCTGTCCGTCCGTGGCCTAGCGTGGGGCCGTGGATCCGACCCCGTTGTCCCTGTTGCCGACGGCCATCGACGACGCGGCGCGCGTCGAGGCCTGTCTGCTGGACCAGGTAGCGATCGCCGACGATCCGTATCTGTCCGAGATCGCCTCCCATCTGATTCGGGCGGGCGGCAAGCGGCAACGACCCCTGTTCACCATGGCCGCGGCGGCGACGGGCACGGCCGATGGGATCCCGGTGGACGACGATGTGGTGCGCGGCGGGGTGGCCGTCGAACTGGTTCAGGTGGGCTCGCTCTACCACGACGACGTGATGGACGAGGCCCAGCTCCGCCGCCAGGTGGTCAGTGTCAACGCCCGTTGGGGCAATCTCCGGGCCATCCTCGCCGGCGACTACCTGCTGGCCAAGGCGTCGGAGATCGCGGCCTCGCTGGGTGTGGAGGTGGCGGGCCTGTTGGCCCGCACCATCGGCGATCTGTGCCAGGGCCAGGTGGCCGAGCTGCAGACCCTGTACGACGTCACCCGCACCGAGGAGCAGTACGTCCCGTCGATCGCCGGGAAGACGGCCAGCCTGTTCGCGTCGGCCACCCGGATCGGGGGAATCGTCAGCCGGCGCGAACCGGCCGTCATCGACCAGCTCACCGAGTTCGGCCGGTGGTACGGCATGGCCTTCCAGGTGATCGACGACATTCTCGATGTGGTCGCCTCCGATCAGCAGCTCGGCAAACCGGCCGGCAAGGACATGATCGAGGGGGTCTATTCGCTGCCGGTGATCTACGCCCTCCAGTCGGCCAACGGACCGAAGCTCGCGGCTCTCCTCGGTGACCACGGGCTCCAGGAAACCGATCGCGGTGCCGCCATCGAACTCGTCCGGGAGAGCCCGGGGATCGATCGTGCCCTCGACGTGGCCTCCGGGTTCGTCGATCAGGCCCGGACGGTGATCCTCGATGTGTCGACCAACCGGGCCGCGCACGCCCTGGCCGACACCGCACAACACCTGCTCGATCAGGTGGCCGCCACCGAAGCGGCCTGACGCTCGCATCGGTCGTCGGCGGTCGGCCCCGACGGCCGAGCACCGTCGACGGTGAAAGTGGCGGCGGATCATGCCGACCGGATCAATGACATGGATCCGGTCGGCATGATCAGCTGGGCCTCGGTGATCCGGCCCGAAGGTTCGGCCACGATCGCCCGTCCCGGGGGCCGTTCCCCGGTGGGTCGGAGCACCACCCCGGCCCCCGTCGTCTCCTGCACCTGACGACTCGACCGGGGGCGGAGGTGGACGATGGTGGGCGCCTGGCGGACGTGGCGGGTGAGGAGACCACCGAGTCCCACCCTCCCGGCGGTGGTGGCCGCCGCCACCGGGATCCCAGCCGAGATCAGGGCCGCCGCCCGGGGGTCGACGGCGGGGCCGTCGAGACGGTCGAGATCGTCGACGATCAGGACCGGGCCCACACCGGCCACCGCGGCGGGGACCGGGCCCACACCGGCCAGGAGACGCTCGATCACGAGGGCCAGGTCGTCGGGGCCGGCGGCGGCGACGACACCGGGCCGGGCCGAGCCGACGAGGGGCGACCGGGGCGGGCCGACCACCCAGCTCGGTCGCCCGGCGGAGACCAGGGCGGCGGCCGTGGTGGCCAGGGCGGTCGATCGCCCGGATCGGTGGTCACCCACCACCCACACCGGGTCGGCGCCGATCGCCACGGTGACCGGGTCGCCGGTGATGTCGGCCACCCCGACCGTCACCCGTCCCCGCACCAGGCCGGGTTCGGCCCGGATCAGATCGGGCAGCGCTGCTGTGGCCAGCCGGGCCGGTATCGGTTCGACCCGCGTGGCCGGTTCGGCGACCAACGGGACGGTGGCCGGCGGCGCCAGCCGGGTCGGATCCGGGGCGTCGACCCTGGCCACCTGGACGAGGACGCCGTCGAGGAATCCCCGTCCCGGCGGGAACTCCACCCCGGCCAGGGCGGAGCCGGGCAGGCCGAGCTCGGCCCATCCAGACGCCTCGGCCTGGCGTAGGGCGAGACGGTGGCCCACCGCGGCGAGCAGGGCGGTGGGTAGCGACGCCCGGCGCCGGGCGCTCACCACGACGGCCACCCCCACCCCATGCCCCTCCACCATCACCCGGACGAGGGCTTCGTACCATCGGTGGAGCGACGGCGGCGCCCCGGACCCGGTGAGCGCGGCGGCCACCCCGTCCAGGTCGTCGACGAGGACGACGACAGGCCGGTGATCACCGTCCGGCTCGGACCGGCGGTGGCGTAGTTCCCGTTCGAGGGCGGCGATCTGTCGGGTGGTGGCCTCGAGATCGTCGATGGGGGCCACCCCGACACAGCGGTCGACGCCGGCCAGCCGATCCAGGGGGCCGGCCCCACCGTCGAAACCGACCAGCACCGCCCGGGGCCGGGTGCGGAGCACCATGTCGGCCACGGTGCACAGGACCCCCGAGCGGCCCGAACCGGCGGTACCCAACACCACCAGGCCGCCGTGGCGGTCGAGGTCGATCGTGGCCGGCCGCTGGATCTGTTCGTCGGGCAGATCGGCCAGACCGATCGGCAACGGACCCGCCCCGACGGGATCGGCGGTGGCCAGCACGGCGTCGAGGGGGATCGTGGCCGGCAGAGGGGCCGGCCACGGCCGAACGGCCCCCCGGCTACCGGCGCGGGCACCCGCGGCGATCACCGCGGCGCGGACCTGGTCGAGCTGGGTAGCGGCCGCCCCGACGGCGGCCGCGGCGAGGTCCCCAACGGTCGGGACGGCGCACGGGCCGACCACGAGACCGGTGGTGAGGTCCCCGACCGCCACCGGCGCCGTCCCCGATCCCCCGTCGCCAAGGGCCGGGGCCGACGCGAGTGGGGCCTGGATCAGGTGGAGGCGACCCGGTCCGAGGCGGACCAGGGCCCGCCCCCGACGGTCGGCCTCGATCGCGGCGGCATCGCCGACGCCGACGAGCCGCCGGGACTCGGCCTCGTCGAGCGTCCGCAACGCCACCCGGATCGAGGTGTTGGCGAGGACGTTCTCATCGACGGCGACCGACGGTCGTTGGGTGGCCAGGACGAGATGGATCCCGAGGCTCCGGCCCCGTTGGGCCAGGTCGATCATGCCGGCCATGAAGTCGGGCAGCCGGCGGGTGATCGTGGCGAACTCGTCGATGACGATGACCAGGGCGGGGAAGGCCGCGTCAGGGTGACGGGCCAGGAGATCGGCCCGGTCCCGGGCCCGGCCCTTCAGGACGGTCATGCGACGCTCCAGCTCGGCCCGCAGGGCCCGCAGGGCCCGGTTCGCCTCCAATGCGTCGAGGTCGGAGACGGAGCCGGCCACATGGGGTACACCGGCGAACTGATCGGCCAGGGCCCCACCCTTGAAGTCGATGAACAGCACGTTCACCTGATCGGGGTGGGTGGCGGTCACCAAACCGGCCACCATCGAGGCGAGCAGTTCGCTCTTGCCGGACCCGGTTGTCCCCCCGATGAGGAGATGGGGACCGTCGGTGACCAGGTCGACCGAGAGGGGCCCGTCGGGGCCCACGCCGAGGGGTACCGGCACCCGGCCGACCGGTGCCGCCGACCATCGGGCCAGGACCTCGTCGACGGTCGGGGCGGCCGGGACGGGGGGTCTATGGCGACGGGCTCCGGGACCCGATGGGTCAGCGACCGGGGCGACGGGGGTCAGGATGTCGAGGAGGGCGACCGTGTCGGGCGGCCGGCCGGCCGGGCCGGTTCCCGCCGGGTCGTGCAGGGGCGCCAGTCGCCGGGCGAGCCGGTCGGCGGCCGGGGCGGAGACCCGATCCGGCCGGAACGGGCGAGGGGCCGCGACCGGGGCCGGTTCCCCGGTGACCGCGTGGGGACGGACCTCGACGATGGTGCTGCCGCCGGCCGGGGACGGGGGCCGGCACCGGACCAGCACCCGGGTACCCCGGGGCACCGTCCGTTCTTCGGTGGCCTGCCACACGATGGTGACCCCGGCCGGGACGGCCTCGGTGATCCGGGCCACCACCCCGTGGTCGGCCCCGGCGTCGGCGTCGACCACGACGACCAGGTGCGGCCCGGCCGGGGCGGCCGGCCGCCCGGTGACGGTGGCCGCGGCGGCCACGGCGGCGACGGGACGCAGCACCGCCGTCGCCGCGGCCGGGGTCAGGGCCAGGGAGCGGCCGCCGAACGGGTGATCGGGGGACCGGAGGTGGGGCAACCAGCCGACCCAGCGGGCCAGGTCGGAGGCCGGTGCGGGCGCGGCGACCAGGGCGAGATCGGTCGGCCGGTGGAGTACCGCGAGCTGGAGCAGCAGCCCGGCGAGCACCGGGTCGGTGTCGGGGCGACGACCGACGAGCGCCACCACCCCTCCACCGGCCAGGTCGACCGTCACCGGGACGGCAGCCAGGCAGCGGGTGCGGCCGATGCGGGCGTCGACGACGGCCCGCATCGCCGGGTCGCCCCGGGTCTCCGGGCGCACCGTGACCACGGAGGGCACCTCGCCCGTACCGACCCGCACCAGACCGAACGACGGATCGGTACGGGTCCGTGACCAGAGCTCGGGGGACCGGGCCGTGGCCCAATCGGCGATGCGGGCGAGATCGGGGGTGACCAGGTGGCGCTGGGCCCGTTCCTCACTGCGGGCCTCGGACACCCGCTCCCACCGCTCGGCCAGGGCCGCCTCGGCCTGGGTAAGATCGGCCCGGTAGCGCCGCCGGGCCTGCCAGCGGCCCTCCACATGGCTCAGCACCAGGACCAGTGGTGACACCAGCACCAGGAAGAGGAACCGGGGCGAGACGGTGACGGCCATGATCGCCCCCATCAGCAGGGGGGCGGCTGCGGCGGCCAGCCGGAGCCGGGGCGGAGCGGGCGGAGCGGGCAGGACACCGACCGGGTCGAACACCACCGGCGCCGGGGGCGGGATGTACCTCGGACCGGGGGTGATGGTGTCGCCGGCCTCCGGCGGAGCCGCCGGCGGGCCGGCCCCGGGCGGCTCGTAACGGAGACTCGTCTCGCCGGCCTGCAGCACGGCCCCCGGGCCGAGCTCCCGGGGCCCGGCCACCGGCTCACCGTCCACGGTGAGCTCGGAGGAGGCGGCCGGGGTGATCATGGCCACCTCGGACCGGTCCGGGATCTGGGCGACGGTGGCCACGACCCGCCCGAGGGACGGGTCGGGCAGGACGAGCCCGCACCGCAGATCGCGGCCGAGGGTGAGGGGATCGAGACCGACCGGGGCGGCCAGTTCGGCCGCCCCGGGACCGCCCACCACCACCATCCGCCCCCACCCCTCCCCCTCGACGGGGAGGTTGCGCGCGGTTCCGACGGCGGCCGCCC
>JBKDZN010000270.1:0-6221 GCA_047971245.1 Acidimicrobiales bacterium | reverse complement strand
ACCGAACCCTGAGGAAGGGACCTCGGACACCGGGAGGCGGGGACTCGTCATAACGGGTCAGGCTACCGGTCTCGGCTCGGCTACCGTGGACCGGGCCGCATCTCCATCTCCTGACCCACGCGGACGTGGCGGAACTGGCAGACGCACCAGGTTTAGGTCCTGGCGCCCACTGGGCTTGGGGGTTCGAGTCCCCCCGTCCGCACATCCCGATCGAGGTGTCCCCCGGGCCGGATCAGGCCGGGGTCGCCCCACCCAACACCTCGACCGCGGCGGCCACGGCACGGGCCCGGTGGCTGATGGCCTGCTTCTCGTCCAGGGTCATCTCGGCGAAGGTCCGGCCGTCGCCCTCGTCCGGGCTGAACACCGGGTCGTAGCCGAACCCGTTGTCGCCCCGGGGCCGGCGGATGATCCGCCCGGCCACCTCCCCCTCGACCGTACGGATCGTCCCGTCCGCCCAGGCCAGGGCGATCACGGTCACGAAACGGGCCGACCGGTCCGGTCCGTCGGGCACCTCGGCCATGGCGGCGAGCAGGGCGGCCACATTGTCGGCCGAGGTGGCGTTGGGGCCGGCGAAACGGGCGGTGTGCACACCCGGTCGGCCGTCGAGGGCGTCGACGAACAGCCCACTGTCGTCGGCCAGGGCCAGGGTGCGGGTCCGGTGCACCACCTCGATGGCCTTCTTCCTGGCGTTGGCGCCCAGGCTGTCGCCGTCCTCCACCGTCTCGGGAAGGTCGGCCGGCCGTGGCTCCACCTGGTAGCGGTGACCGAGCAGGCGGACGAGCTCGGTCACCTTGCCCTGGTTGGCCGTGGCCAGGACCAGCCGGCCGACCGTTTTCGGCGCCGAGTTCACCGGGTGGTTCGGGGGGACGGTGGTTCGGCGAGCGCCTTTCGCTGCAGCTCGATGATCCGGGCGACCCCCGCTCCGGCCAGGTCGAGCAGGGTGTCGAGCTGGTCCCGACCGAAAGCGGCACCCTCCGCGGTGCCCTGGACCTCGATGAAGTCACCCGAACCGTTCATCACGATGTTCATGTCGACCTCGGCCCCGGCGTCCTCGGCATAGGGGAGGTCGAGCCGGCACTCGCCGTCGATGATGCCGACGCTGATGGCGGCACAGTGATCGGTGATCGGGTGCGTGGTGATCTCGCCCGCGTCGACCAGGCGGGTGATGGCGTCGTGAAGGGCCACGAACCCACCACAGATCGAGGCGGTGCGGGTACCACCGTCGGCCTGGAGCACGTCACAGTCGACATTGATGCTCCGCTCCCCCAGCGCCGCCATGTCGCACACGCTGCGCAGGCTGCGGCCGATCAGGCGCTGGATCTCCTGGTCACGCCCGGATGTCCGGCGGCGGATACGTTCGGGGCTGGAGCCGGGCAGCATCGAGTACTCCGCCGTCACCCACCCCTTGCCACTGTTGCGCATCCAGCGGGGCACGTCCGGATCGACCGACGCCGTACACAACACCCTCGTCCGGCCGAAGCTCACCAGCACCGATCCGTCGGCCATGTCGGTGAAGTCGCGTTCGAACGACACGGGGCGCAATTCGTCGTTGGCCCGTCCGTCTGGTCGCATGAAAGGTCTCCTCGCGCTCGATGATGGCCGGTGGCCACGACGAACTCGTCGGTCACGACCCCGGTGTGGGCTGCAGGCTAGGGCGCAAACGCACGGCGCCGTGCCCGGGACCGGATCGAGCGGTCCTCCGCCGTGTGCAGCCTGTCTCCGTCAGTGAAACCCAGGACCCGGGGTCGGGCAAGCAGACGGCAGTATTACCCGAGGCCGTACGTCGTTACTCGAGGCCGTACGTCGCCCTCACGCCGAGGCCGGATCCCATCGGTCGGCATCCACGAGCTCGGGGCCGAGCAGGCGGCTGCCCAGGGCGGTGAAGGCCCGCACGTCACCGGAGGAGATGAAGCGGTGGGTGCCGGGCCGGCCGTCGGGTCGTCGGGCCAGACCGAGCTCATCGAGCGCGGCGGCCAGGGCGAACGCCGTCTCGTCGGCGGAGGAGACCAGGACGACCCCGTGCCCCACGGCGTCGGACAGAACCCGGGCCAGGTAGGGGTAGTGGGTGCAGCCGAGCAGCATGGCGTCGACCTTGGCCTCCACCACCGGGGCCAGCAGCCGTTCGGCCAGCACCACGATCTCGGGGCCGTCCACGGTTCCCCGCTCGACGAACTCCACCAGGCCCGGGCAAGCGGTCACCGTCACCTGGGCGTCGGGACCGAACCGGGCCAGGGCGTCCTGGTATGCCCCGGACCGGACGGTCCCGACCGTGCCGATGACGGCCACCCGACCTGAGGTGGTGGCCTGGAGCAGGGCACGGACGCCGGGCTCGATCACACCGAACACCGGGATCCCGAGCTCGGCCCGCAGGGCGTCGAGGGCGACCGCGGTGGCCGTGTTACAGGCCACCACCAACAGCTTGATGTCGAAGCTGTCCACGAGGTGGCGGCCGATCTCCAGGGAGAAGGTCAACACATCCGCCGCGGCGCGGGGACCGTAGGGGTAGCGAGCGGTGTCGCCGAGATACACCAGGTGTTCGGCCGGCAGCAGGTCGATGACGGCTCGGGCCACGGTGAGACCGCCGAAGCCACTGTCGAACATCCCGATCGGGCGGTCATCCACGGCGGCCACCTTATGGGCCGCGCGGGAACTTGCCGCCGGGCTGGGCCCGGCACGCCACGGGCCGGAGAACACCGATCATTCGGGAGCCTGTCGGGGCTTCGGCCTGGTCCCACCGGGGGACGGCACCCGGTTGACCAGGCCTGAACAACATCATGCGATTGACAGTTTGTAACAGTTCGGCGACGCTGTTTTGCTGGTCAGGACCTACGCCACGCCCAGTCGTATCGTCATGGGTGTGGCACCCGCGGAGCTCATGGATCTCGACGTCGCGGCCGAAGCACTCGGCATCCGGCGTGACGTGCTGCTCCAGCGCCTGCGGGGCGGAGCGGTACCGGAGGCGGTTGGGGACGGTGAGAACTGGCGGGTCCCGAGTGGGGCCCTGTCCACCATCGCCGCCCGCGAGGGCTGGTGCGTCCGCGACGCCGAGCTGAGCCGCTCCACCCACGGCCGCGGTACCGGCACGACGGCCGTCCTGAACGGGCCCGGCCCGCGGGACGGGGCAATGCTGGTGCTGCCGGGCGAGCGGGTTCCCGGCCCGGAACGCGCGGTCGACGACCGCGTCGCCCAGCTCGAGAGCGAACTCGCCGCGTGCCGGGAGGAGCTCGACCGGATCGAGCGGGACCTGGTGGCGGGCGATCGTCGCCAGGTGATCCTGGAACGCGACCGGGCCCACGCCGAAGCCAACGCCGAACAATTGCAGCGTCAGCTCGAACGGGATCGCACCGAGCGCGACGCCCTGTCGGATCGTCTGGCCGAAACCACCGTCGACCGTGACGACGCCGTGGCCTCACTCGGCTGGTGGTCACGGCGCCGGTATCAGCGTCGCCGTGACCAGGCGGACCCGTCCGGCACCTGACCCCGGCCGGGTCAGAAATAGATGACGTCGGACAAGGCGTCGGCGGTGGCCTCAAGGTCGCCCGAGTAGACCCCGGTGGACAGGTACTTCCAGCCGGCGTCACAGACCACGAACACGATGGTTCCCTCGTCGATCCGGCCGGCCACCTTGACCGCTCCGGCGAGGGCGGCCCCGCTGCTGGGACCGGCGAAGACCCCCGTCTCGGCGACCAGGCGACGGGTGTACTCGATCGACTCGAGGGGACGGACGATCCGTTTGCCGTCGAGCAGATCCATGCCGCCCCACTTCTCGAACACCGGGGGCACATAGCCGTCGTCCAGGCTGCGGAGACCCTCCACCCGCTCCCCGCTCGGCGGTTCCACCGCGAACACCTTGATGTCGGGGTTCTGTTCCTTGAGGTAGGAGCCGACTCCCATCAGGGTGCCGCTGGTGCCGAGCCCGGCTACGAAATGGGTGATCTCGGGAACGTCGCGCAGGATCTCGGGCCCGGTGCCGGTGTAGTGGGCGGTCGGGTTGGCCTCGTTGCCGTACTGGTAGAGGAACACCCAGTCGGGGTGGTCGTCGGAGAGCTGCTGGGCCAGCCGCACCGCCCCATTGGAGCCCTCGGCGGCCGGGGACGGGATGATCTCGGCGCCGAACGCCTCCAGCACCTGGCGCCGTTCCTCGGTCACGTTCTCGGGAAGCACGATCGTCAGGTGGTAGCCGCGGAGCCGGCAGATCATGGCCAGGGCAATGCCGGTGTTGCCGGACGACGGTTCGATGACGGTGCACCCGGGGCGCAGCTCGCCCGCCGCCTCAGCCGCCTCGACCATGGCCTTGGCGATCCGGTCCTTGACCGAGCCGACCGGATTCTGTCCTTCCAGTTTGGCCAGGATCCTGACCTTCGGGTTGGGGCTGAGCCGGCTGACGTCGACCATCGGGGTGTTGCCGATCAGGTCGAGTACCGAGGAGTGGACGGCCATCGGTTCGCTCCTTCAGCCGCCGGCCACCGCGGGCAGGATGGCCACCTCGTCACCGTCGGCCACCGTGGTGGCCAACTGGTCGAGGAAACGGATGTCCTCGTCGTTGACGTACACGTTGACGAACTTCCTGATCCCACCCTGATCGTCGATCAGATTGGTCTCGAGGGCCGGGAACTCGGCGATGAGCGACTTGACGATGTCGCCGACACTGGTTCCTTCGGCCTCGACCATGGTCTGGCCGCCGGCGGCCGGGCGGAGCACGGTGGGGAGTCGGACGCTGACCTTCGACACGGGGCCTCCTGGGATGGCGATGAGAGCTGGTTCTCCTCCGAGCCCGGACGACACCGCGACCACCGATCCCATCGTCGGTCGGAATGTCGACAAAGTTGAGCGGACTAGTAAGGAATCTTCATTGTGCCAACCCGACCGGCTCCTCCGCTATTTCGCGGTCGAGAATCTTGAAGCTGCGCAGTTCCGGATAACCCCAACCGAGCGACACGATGACCCAGTGCCAGCTGGTGGGGATGAGGGGCTTCGACGCCTCCTCGACATCGGTGGGCGACGGGTAGGCGGCGGTGTGGGTGTGGGAGTGCATGACCCCGACGATGTCGAGCCCGTCCCGGTCGGCGGCCAGGGCGGCCGCCGCGTACTGGCGACCGTCGAGGCGATAGACCCGGGACGACCGGGCCTCGTTTCCGATGGGCACGAACCGCTCGACCCGGTCGGAGCCCGACGGACCGATCAGGAGACCGCACCCCTCGAGGGGGTAGGTGTCCCACGCCTGGGCCAGCATCTCGAGCCAGTGTCGCCGGGTGAGGTGAAGCACGATGGTGCATCCTAGGAGCGAACCGGCGAGCACGGCCCGCTGGGGCCCGGCCGGGTGGCGGTAGTGTCGGACGGTGGCCACCACCATGATCGCCGCCAACCGGCAGGCTCACCGCAACTACGAGATCACCGAGACCTTCGAGGCCGGGATCTCGCTCCGGGGGGCCGAGGTGAAATCGTTGCGGGAGGCCAATGTGCGCCTCAACGACGCCTACGCCCGGTTCGACAACGGCGAGCTGTGGCTGGTCGGGTTGCACATCGCCCCGTACTCGCGGGCCTCCACCCATGTGGCCGCCGACGCCACCCGCAAACGCAAGCTGCTCATGCACCGGTACGAACTCGATCGCCTGTTCTCCAAGACCGAGCAGGACAACCTCGCCCTGGTCCCCATGGCCCTGTACTTCAAGGACGGCCGGGCCAAGCTCGAGCTCGGCCTGGGGCGGGGGCGCCGCACCGTCGACAAGCGGCAGATGATCGCCAAGCGTGACGCCGATCGGGAGGCCCGCCGGGAGCTGGCCAATCGCTCACGCTGACCCGAGTCCAGCGGGTAGACTGGCCAACCGGTCCGACGGCTGGCCCGCCGGGTCGGAGCTATTTGACAGAGGAACATCAGCACCACTGATCGTTCCTCGACGACGGGGCTGATCGGTTTCGACGTCGAGACGAGAAGTCGTAGGTGCGACCCGAGTTGCTCAGACTCGCTAAACGGGGCTCACACAGAAGCGCCAACAAGGCTGACTTCGCTCTCGCCGCCTGATCTGATCAGGTGACGTGAGGAACATCGCGAGCCGCGAGGCCACGCGGGGTCTGATCACTGCTGCCCGGCAACAGAAGCTGTGATGGACGGCGGGAGAGACCGCTGACCGCAGGCAAAGACCGCTGACTCCTGGGAAAGTCCAGGCGGTGGGGGCCTCCGGGCCCCGTCTGACCCGGCAGACCGGCGCCCGTTGAGCCGG
>JBKDZN010000269.1:0-8341 GCA_047971245.1 Acidimicrobiales bacterium | reverse complement strand
CCGAGATGGCCGCGAGCCGGGTCGTGTCGGGGCCCGGCGGCCAACCCGACTTCGCGGTCGCAGCACAACTCGCTCCCGGGGGTGTCGGCATCGTCGCCCTGCCGTCGACCGCCGGTCGGGGCCGGGTGTCGCGCCTCGTGGCCGAGATCACCAACGGGCGGCCGGTGACCGTGCCCCGCGTTCTGGCCGACTGGGTGGTCACCGAATACGGGGCGGCCTCGCTTGCCGGGGCCGACCTGGGGGAACGTGAGCGTCGGCTGTTGGCGATCGCCCACCCCGACCCTCGGGATCGGATCGTCTGACCACGGCGGGCGGCGCCGTCGAAGGACCGATCGTCCGGACCTGCTGACCAATCGATGTGGCGGCAGTCACGAGACGATGACTACAATCCACATCAGATCGCAAAAGCCGGAATTGCCACCATCCAGAGGCCGCGACAATCCGTTTCCCGAACGAACGGATCGTCCCCGAACGGCAAGCCGGTAGGAGTTGACATGCGTACTCACATCTCGCCTTCCTCCCTCGCCCGGGACGCCCGGTTCCACCGCATCGACACCGAGCGCCGGATGTCGGACATGCGCGACACCGACGTCGTGGCCCATGTCGATCCGGCCGCCCCCGATGCGGCCGAGCGGGCCCGTCGGCGGATGCACGGGATCTTCGTCGGTGAGGTCCAGGCCCTGGAGGGCGCGGGCCGCACCGCATTCGACTTCGGCACCGACGAGGTGCCGTACGAGCTCAAGCTGGACATGGCCCGCCAGTGTTGGGATGAGGCCCGGCACTGTGAGATCTCCGTGAAGCTGGCCGAGCACATGGGCGGCGAGCTCGGCGAGTACGCCGAGGCCACCACCCTGTTCGAGGCGGCCTGCCACGACGACCCGCTCTTCCGCCTCGCCGGTGTCAACCGAGCTCTGGAAGGCCTGGCCATCGATGTGTTCACCCAGATGCGCGACTTTGGCATCGAGATGGTCGACCCGGTCCTCACCTACTGTGAGGATTACATGCTGGCCGACGAGGTGACCCACGTGAAGATGGGGTCGCGGTGGCTGCGTGAGGTCACGGCCAACGATCCCGATCGTCGGGCCCGGGCCCTCGAGTTCCAGCGGGTGGTCGATGGCCTGTTCAACTTCCGGGGTCAGCGGGGTGAGGAGCCGGACGCTCCGATCCGACTCGCCCGGGAGTTCCGCAAGCTGGCCGGATTCACCGATGATGAGGTCGACGAGATCGCCGAGATGTCGGCCAAGAGCAAGGCTGAACGAGACGCCGAACGGATGGGGGCCGTCGCCACATCTTGATCGTGGGGGATCTGATCGTGGGGGATGCCGGCGCTGATTGGCTCCGCCGGCGCCCTCGCACCTGACAAACGAGAGCCCGTCCAGGGCTCACCATATGCCGCAGTCGGGGTTGCCCGGCTCATGACCGGTCGATGGGGGACCGGACGGTGCGGTCTCGGAACTGTCTTGGTCCGAGGCCGCACCGTTGCTTTTGCCCCACGGCTGCTGCCGCACCGGCGTGGGACCGGTACCGGTCACTCAGGACCGGGTGGCGCCGACCCCGGGCCGCTCAGAGCCGACGCATCACCGTGACCACCCGGCCGTAGATCGTGACATCGGCCGGGTCGAACACCATCGGCTCCATCGTGGGGTTGTGGGGCGTCAGTACGGTCTTGCCCCCCTTGGTGGCGTAGGTCTTCACCGTGGCCTCCTCACCGGGAATCCCGGCCACCACCACATCACCGGCATCCGCGCTCTGCTGGACCCGGGCCACCACATAGTCCCCGTCGAGAATGCCGGCCTCGATCATCGAGTCGCCTCGGACGGTGAGCATGAACAGATCACCCTCACCGGTCAGATCGGCGGGCACCGGCAGGGTCTCCTCGATGAACTCCTCGGCCAGGACGTCGGTGCCGGCGGCGACCTGACCCACCAGGGGCACATGGCGCACCGGTCTCCGCTCGATGTCCACCGCCCCGCTGGTCGGGTCCCACAGGACCTTGATGGCCCGAGGTTTGCTCGGATCACGCTGGAGGTAGCCGTACTTCTGGAGCGTGGCCAGATGGGCGTGGACGCTCGATGGTGAGGTCAGCCCGACCTCGGCGCCGATCTCGCGGACCGACGGGGGGAATCCCCGCTCCCGCATCTGTGCTTCGATGAACTCCAGAATCGCCCGCTGGCGATCAGTGAGCTGGTGGTCTCCCATGGTCTTCCTGCTCCCACTCCAACGTCGGTCTCCGCCCGACCCGAACACCTGTTTGTGTCACTATGCCACGTTCCGGCGTACAGGTGTTCGATGCCCCTGAACGATCGGCGGGCGGTGTGGTCGGGGTGCGGTTGACTCGAACAGGTGTTCGTTCTACCATCGGCGTCGAACGGATGTACGACGAACAAGTGTACGTGCCAATCGGCGTTCCGTGTTGCTCGTCATTCCGTGCGTTCCGGCTGTAACGGAGGGCCGGCCGCGAGGCCGGCCCTCCGTTCACTGTCACTGCTCGAGAGGACACTTGGATCATGGTTGCCGCAATCCACACGTCAGCACTGGTTCATCCGCACCCGGGCTCCGGTTCGTGCCCCGCCCCGGCCGAGGGCGGCCCCGGCGCCGGTCGGTCCGCGGGGCAGGTGTCGGACCTGGTCGAGCGTCGGGTCCGCCGCCACATCGCCGATCTGGCCGATGGGGCCGCGATCCACGGTGTCGGTCGGGGCCCGGCGTCCTGCCGTACCGGCCCCGTTCATGATGAGCCGCTCGCTCCGGAGGAGTGGGGCGGCGGCGCATCCCCGATCGACGACGAACCCCGCGGCGTCTCTGCGGCCGCGGGGCCGAGTTGTCGAGCTGCCGTCACGGCTCCACGGTCACGGTGCGCACATCCGCATCTTCGGCTGGTGGACTCTCCGCCCCACCACGAGGATGCTCCGGGTGTTCCTGTGGCGGGAATCGCCTCGTGGCCCCTTGCCGGGGTCGTGGCGGCAGCAGTGTTCGTGGTGTTCGGCGCGTTGACCCTGGTGCGGGTGGCCCAGGGGCAACCGTCGGCCGGCTCGTGGGCCGAGCTCACGAGCGGTTCCCCGGGGGCGGGTGTGGCGTCACCCCTCCCGGGGGACGGGGTCGTCGGGTCCCCAGGGGAGGACGTCACGGTTCGGATTGCCCGTCAGGGGGACACCTACTGGGGTATTGCCGGAGAGATCGCCCCGGGCCGGGATCCTCGCCCGGTGGTGGACGCGCTGGTGGCGGCCAATGGCTCCAGCACCCTCCAGGTGGGGCAACGAATCGTTATTCCGGCTGGTTTGGCCGGTGGCGCGGGGTAGGGGCCGTGAGCGCTGAAGACCGGGCATCGGCCGGGTCCAGGGCTGATGTTCGCCAACGAGTCGGGAACACCCGCATGCTGCCATGCGCTTGGTACATTTTCGGGGTGCGATGTCCGGCCTGCGGCCACGAGGAGACCAAGGTGGTCGACTCCCGCGTGGTGGAGCACGGCGACGCGGTACGGCGCCGTCGCCTCTGCGGGTCTTGTGAGCATCGGTTCACCACCTTCGAGCGCTCCGAGATGGTGCGGCTCGTCGTCGTGAAGCGGTCGGGTGAACGCCAGCCCTTCGACGCCGGCAAGATCCGGCGTGGTGTGGTCAAGGCGGCCCGGCCCCGCCCGGTGGACGACGAACGGTTGTCGGCCATGGCCGACGCAATCGAGGAGTCGGCCCGGGCCGCGGGCGGGGAGGTCACCTCGGAGTGGGTCGGTCTGGCCGTGCTCGATCGGCTCCGGGTCATCGATCCGGTCACCTGCCTGCGGTTCGCCAGCGTGTACAAGGATTTCAACGACATCGGTGATTTCGAGCGTGAGGTGTCGTTGATCAAGCTCAGCGACACCTGAGGTGGTGCCGCCGTCGTGGCGGCGTGATCGCCGGGCGCGGGCGTTGGTTCAGCTCGTCTTGGTCCGGCGGACCCACCGACAGAACAACAGCTCGTCGCCGAGCCAGACCCGGGCGAGCCGCATCGGTGCCGGTGGTCGGGGGAGGGCGTCGCCGTGGGCCGGGCGCGTCGAGGCGCCAGCCACCAACAGCGGAGCCACGGTCAGGTTCCATTCGTCGAAGGCGTCGGCGGCGATGAACTGGCCGTTGAGCCCCGGTCCGCCCTCACACAGCCCGATCTGGCAGCCGCGTTCGGCCAGCACATCGATGAGGTGCTTCACGCTCACCCGGTCATCGTCGACCACCACCACCTCGGCTCGCCGGCCGACGTCGGCCACCCGATGCGCGGGTGCCCGCCGGGTGGTCACCACCACGGCGCTCTCGTTCGGGGAGCCGGTCCGGGGGGGATCGGTGAACAGGGGGAGATCATCGGGCAGGTCGGCCCGGCCGGTCACGATGACCAGCCTCGGCGCCGGGGCCTGGCCCCGTTCGGATCGTCGGGCCCGGGCCGTGGGGTCGGTGACGGTCGGGCGTCGGTACCGCTCGCTCCGCACGGTCTCGGCGCCCACCACGATGGCGTCGGCCACGGCGCGCAGGGCCGCGAACATCGCCCGGTCCGGCGCCGAGCCGAGCCCGCCGGACCGCCCGTCGATCGCCGTGGCGCCGTCGGCGGACACGATCATGTTGCTCATGATCCACGGTCGCCCGTCCCGGCGACGGCGGGGCTCGGCCGCCACCGCCGCAGCAGGGTCCACGGCTCCGGACGACGGATCGGGGTGCAGTTCCAACATCATCATGTCAATGATGACGCACCCTCACTCGCCGTGCTGGCTGGCGGCGCGGCCAGGCGGTTGGCGGAATCCACACCGGCGGTGAGATTTCTTCCACGAGACGTGATAACCGGGTGGATCAGCCCATGAATCCCCAGGTTTGCCGCCTCAATTCACAGGCTCATCCCCTTTTGATCCACATGGTGGTGTACCTACAGTGGCCGCTCGGGCCCTGTGGGGCAACGACGTGTGACGGAGGCTGGCGAGCGGTATCGGAAAGAACGGGTGGGCCCACCGCCCGCCCCTGGGGGAGAGGGATCCGTTGGCCGTCGAACGCCACCGGTGAGGCATCACCCCTCAACCTGATCACTGCACCGCTGGTCTTCGTCACCACGCCCCAGTCGCGGCGCGGTGCCGCGGCCGGGTTCATGGCCGAAGTCACCGTGGAGATGTTTTCCTGAGGCCATGTCGTTGACACCGTCGTAATTACAGTGGTGTAATGACCTCCCACATCTTGTGCATCGGTCCGGCTGAGCCGGCAGCGGCCACAAGATCTAGTAGTCGCAAGATCCCGCCGGGGAGTGCTCTCATCGCCGCAGCGAGCGGTGGGAACGCTCCCCGGAGGTGTGACTGGTGGCCGGACCCTGGCAACACGTGTGGGGCTCCGGGCGGTCCGATGGGAATGGGTGAACAGCGCGGGACGGCCGCGGGAGAGGCTGAGCGAGGCGACAACAACGGCGGCACCGGGTGTTCCGGGCGTTCGACGCTCCGAACGGCTGCGGCGTCGCAGATCGACACGTTCGACGGTCAGAACCCGTCTCGGCGTCAGACGTCACACCAGTGGCGGGGTGCCGGTCGCGGCCTCGACGGTCGGCGAGACAGAGTTCCGGACGGCGTTCAGGTCGTATATGGCGGGAACGGCCGAGCCAGCCATTCGGTTGCATCAGGATGTTGGTGTTTTGGTGAATTTGCTCATGGATCCTCAGCGGAGGGCCACGAGCCACTGCGAAAACACCCAGCTACCTCAATCAACAAGCTGTTCGGCCGCCAGCCACGGAATCCGGCGGTGGGGCAGTGATTCCAACCACCAGAGTCGGTGGGTCCGGTTCGGGCCCGGCGCCGGGGCCTCGAGGATGCAGGCCCCGATCACATGAGTGCCCCCGGCTCAGGGGCGGGTGGCGGGGCTCAGCCCCGCTGGGTACGACACGATTCGAAATCTCAGGGAGACGCAATGTCATTGGCACCCGATCAGACCGGTTTGGGCCTCCGCCGCTACTTCACCGCAGCCGGCGAGGATCCGTACGACACCGTCATGTGGGAGCGGCGCGATGCCCGCATCGCCAACTGGAAGACAGGCGAGGTCGCCTTCGAACAGCCCGACGTCGAGGTGCCATCGGGCTGGTCGGTCAACGCCACCAACATCCTGGCCCAGAAGTACTTCCGGGGAACCGTGGGCACCCCGCAGCGGGACTGGTCGCTGCGTCAGGTGGCGGATCGGGTGGTCGACACGATCGCTCGCTGGGGGCTCGAGGGCGGCTACTTCGAGCCGGCCGAGGCCGAGATCTTCGCCGATGAACTCAAGTACCTCATCATCCACCAGAAGGGTGCGTTCAACTCGCCGGTCTGGTTCAACATCGGGGTGGACGGGGTACCGCAACAGGCGTCGGCGTGCTTCATCCTCTCGGTCGAAGACCGGATGGAGTCGATTCTGAACTGGTACGTCGAGGAAGGCGTCATCTTCAAGGGAGGTTCCGGGGCCGGGATCAACCTGTCGCGGATCCGCTCCTCGTCGGAGTTGCTCAAGGGCGGTGGTACCGCCTCGGGGCCGGTGAGCTTCATGCGCGGGGCCGACGCCTCGGCCGGGACGATCAAGTCGGGGGGGAAGACCCGACGTGCGGCCAAGATGGTCATGCTCGACGTCGACCACCCCGACATCGAGGAGTTCATCTGGTGCAAGGCGGTGGAGGAGCGGAAGGCGCGGGTCCTTCGGGGCGCCGGTTTCGACATGGATCTCGACGGGGCCGACAGCCACTCGATCCAGTACCAGAACGCCAACAACTCCATCCGGGTCACCGACGAGTTCATGCACGCGGTGGAGGACGACGCCGACTGGAACCTGGTTTCCCGCACCACCGGTGAGATCGTCCGCACGGTCAAGGCCCGTGCCCTCATGCGCCAGTTCGCCGAGGCGTCCTGGGAGTGCGCGGATCCCGGTATGCAGTACGACTCGACGATCAACCGCTGGCACACCTCGCCCAACACCGGCAAGATCAACGGCTCCAACCCGTGCAGCGAGTACATGCACCTCGACAACTCGGCGTGCAACCTGGCCAGCCTCAACCTGCTGACCTATCTGAACGACGACGACACCTTCGACCTCGACGGGTTCCGGTCGGCCATCGAGATCTTCTTCACCGCCCAGGAGATCCTGGTCGGCCGGGCCGACTACCCGACCGAGAGCATCGGGGCCACCTCCCGACGGTTCCGGCAGCTGGGCCTGGGCTACGCCAACCTCGGTGCCCTGCTGATGAACCTCGGTCTGCCCTACGACTCCGACGCCGGCCGGGCCCTGGCCGCGGCCATCACCTCGGTGATGACCGGCCACGCCTACACCCAGTCGGCCCGGATGGCGGCCCGGCTCGGCCCCCACGAGGGCTACGCCGAGAACCGGGAGCCGATGCTCCGGGTGCTGGACCAGCACCGGTCGGCCGCGGCCGACATCGACGACACCCTGGTCCCGCCCGTCCTCCTGGCCGCCTGCCGCTCCTCGTGGGATACCGCCACCGACCTGGCCCGGACCTACGGTGTGCGCAACGCCCAGGCCACGGTGCTGGCCCCGACGGGCACCATCGGACTGCTGATGGACTGCGACACCACCGGCATCGAACCCGATCTCGGTCTGGCCAAGCTGAAGAAGCTGGTGGGCGGGGGCACGATGATGATCGTCAACCGGTCCGTGCCCCGGGCCCTCAGCCGGCTCGGCTACACGCCGACGCAGATCGACGCCATCGTCGCCCACATCGACGACAACGGGACGATCATGGGGGCGCCCGGCCTGGATCCGGCCCACACCGCGGTGTTCGCCTGCTCCATGGGTGACAACGCCATCCACTACTCCGGCCATGTGCGGATGATGGCCGCGGTCCAGCCGTTCATCTCCGGCGCGATCTCCAAAACGGTCAACATGCCGGAACAGGCCACCGTCGAGGAAGTCGAACAGCTGCACCTGGACGCCTGGATGCTCGGGGTCAAGGCGATCGCCATCTACCGCGACAACTGCAAGGTGGCCCAGCCCCTGTCGATGGCCGGCGGGAAGAAGGCAGCCGCCGAGGGCGCCGCTGCCGCCGGCACGGCCGTTGCCCCGCCCCCGGTTCAGCCGGAGCCCAAGATCGTCTACAAGCCGGTTCGCGAACGCCTGCCCCGCGACCGTCGCTCCCGCACCTTCGATTTCCGGGTCGCCGACTGCAAGGGCTTCGTGACCATCGCCGAATACGACGACGGCCGGCCCGGGGAGGTCTTCCTGCGGGTGTCCAAGCAGGGATCCACCCTGGCCGGGATCATGGACGCGTTGGCCATCTCCCTGAGTCACGGTCTCCAGTACGGGGTGCCCCTGCGCACCTACGTGGAGACCTACACCGGCATGCGGTTCGAGCCGGCCGGCATGACCGACGACCCCGA
>JBKDZN010000268.1:0-9279 GCA_047971245.1 Acidimicrobiales bacterium | reverse complement strand
CGTATTCAGCTTGGGAAGCTGATGTTCTACCATTGAACTACACCCGCAGGTGCCGTCAGCCTACTCGATGTGAGCCGTGGCGTGACCCTGCCCGGGCGGTTTCGTGGCCGGTGCTGCCCGCCGGACGGTCGAGCCGGCCTCTGTTCAGGGGGTGGGGCGATCGTCGAGGATCCGTTGCATCAGGACCAGATCGAGCCAGCGGCCGAACTTGCAGCCGATCTGCGGCATCCGGCCGACTTCCTCGAACCCGAGGCGCTGGTGGAAGGCAATCGAACCCGTGTTGCCGGAATCGATAGCGCCCACCATCACATGCACGCCGGCGGCCACGGCCCGGTCGATCAGGGCCTCGAGCAGGATCCGGCCCAGGCCGGTGCCCCATTGTGGCTCGGCGAGGTGGATGGTGTGCTCCATGGTGTGGCGGTAGCCGGTCCACATCCCGTTACCCCGGAACGGACCGTAGGAGGCGAACCCGACCACACCCGACGCCGTCCCGGTGCCCCTCCCGGAGTTCTGACCGGTCGGCGTCCTCCGGTGGGGGGTCAGCTCTGCCACCAGCACCGGGAGATCCGCCTCCTGGGCCCGGGCGAACCAGGCCTGCCTGGTCGCCAACGACTGGGGCCGGTCGGTCCAGGCCACCGTGGTCGTCGGTACCAGGGCGTTGTAGATGGCCTGCACCGCCGGCATGTCGGCAGCCACCGCGTCGCGGATCTCGATCCGCTCGTCGACCATGCCGACCACGCTAGTTGGGTGACCGGTCGGCGTGACGATCGTCTCGGTCAACTGGGGACGGGTGGCGCCGCCGTGCCAGGCTGGGACCCATGAGAGCCGCCCGCTACACCGATGACGGCGTCGCCCTGGTCGACGTGCCCCCACCCGAGGGTGACGGTGTCCTGGTCACGCCGTACCGGGTCGGGATCTGCGGGTCTGACCTGCACGTCCTGGCCATGGGGCCGTCTCCGGTCACACCGGGTCACGAGATCGCCGCCCACCTCGACGGTCGGCCCGTGGCCATCCAACCGATGGCCTTCTGCGGTTCGTGCGAGGCCTGCCTCCGGGGGGATCAGCACACCTGCACGGTCGGCAACCGGGCCGTGTACGGGATGCACCTCGACGGGGGCATGGCCGACCAACTCCTCGTCGCCCCGCAGTGCATCGTGGAGCTCCCCGACGGTCTCGACCCGGCCGCCGCAGTGCTGGTCGAGCCGATCGCGGTCGGTGTCCACGCCGTCAACCGGGTCGACGTCCAGCCGGGCATGCGGGTGGCCGTGATCGGCGCCGGCCCGGTCGGCCTGATCGCCGGCGCGGTGGCCCGCAGCCGCGGGGTCGAGGTCGACATCGCCTGTCGCTACGACACCCAGGCCGGGGTGGCCGAGCGGCTGGGCCTCCACGTGGGGGTCGACAAACGGTACGACCTCGTCATCGACGGGGCCGGGACCGACTCCTCGATCGCCCTGGCCATCAAGATCGTCCGTCCCGCCGGGACCGTGCTCATCCCCGGCATCTACTGGGGTGAGGTCACCATGCCCGGCATGTCCCTCAGCCTGAAGGAGATCAACCTCGTCCCCGCCCTCTATTGGGGCGTGAACGACGGTGAGCGGGAGATCGACGTGGCCGCCCGCCTCCTGGCCGAACTGCCCGAGATCCCCGATGCCCTCATCACCCACCGGTTCCCGCTCGACCGGGTGGCGGAGGCCTACGCCACCGCGGCCGATCGCCGGGCCGGCGCGGTCAAGGTGGCGATCGAGATCTGATCGGTTCCGGCCCGACCGGTGCCAGGCTGGTGCCCATGTCTCTCCGGGCTTCGATCCGACCAGCGCTGCGTTCCGTGGCCCGTTCCCCCGGCCACTATTCGGTGGCCCGGCGCGCCGGTGCCGGCCGGGTGCAGGCCCTCCGGATCCTGCATCTGACCGGTCTGGCCCTCGTTCTCAGCCCCCAGCGTGCCGCCGGCCGGGACGGTCGGGTCAACGCCGTGCGGCACTTCTCCTGGCAGGCCGCGGTCACCGCCCGCCACGGGATCGACCTGGCCCGGGCCCTGGCCGACGCCCAGGAGGTCGGCACGGCCGACCCGGCCGACTCGGCCCTCGACATCCACAACAACGCGGCCGGTCAGGCCTACGGACAGGTCCACCCGACCGACCTGGCCGAGCCCCGCCCGTTCCGGGCCGTCGGCGTGGCGATCGCCGCCGGGCTGGCCGCCTGGGACGAGGGGATCCTGGCGGGCGGGGCACGATAGCCGTCGGGGCCGGCGAATCCCGGTTCGATCGGCGTCAGTCAGGACCCCCGCCCGGCCTTCAGCTGCTGACCGGCTCCGAACCGAGGCGCTGGGTCACCACACCCTGACCCGCTTCGATCAGGGGATATTCGGCGGGCCGGTCGGAGTCCGGGGCAGCCACGAGGGTCAGCATCTCGGCCGCATTGGGGACCGCGAACAGGATGACGACGCGTTGGGAACCGGCAGCCTGACGTTCGGCGTGGACCACCAGGGGCATGACGTCGACACCGTCGACGTCGAGCGCCCAGAACTCGGGAGCACCCACCGCGGCCTCGGCCGGGTCGACCTGGACGGTGGTGGTCACCACCACCAGCTCCTCTCCCTCAGCGGCCCGGAACTGGCCGGCGTCCAGGGTGATGACCGCGGATTCGGGGATGACCACCACCGAGCCGGCTGGGTTGCCGGGATCGGGTACGGCCACCGGATTGTCGCCGATCGAGGCCATCTGGGCGAGAGGAATGGAGGGGGTGCCGGTGAGCGGGAGTGTCAGCAGCTCCCGCCCCGGCTTGCCGACCACCAGGGCCAGATCGTTCGGGTCGGGATTGCGGCTGAAACCCTCCACATAACGGAGGGTGGCGTTGATCGTCTGGCCCGGTTCGATCACCAATCGGCGGCCCTCGCTCACGAACCGTCCGTCGGTGGCGACACCACCATTGGCGGCCACCAGGGTGGCGATCGACGGTGACAGCCGGACAGAACTCTGGTGAAGGGTATTGGTCAGGGTCACGTCGATCTCCACGGCGGCCTTGCCGAGCAGGTCACTCGCCGGTTCGACCGACACCGCGCCGATCGTCCAGGTGACCCCGGCGTAGTAGCCGGCCCGGGCCGGGGTGCCCTCGTCGGGGCCGGTCACCACGATGTCCGGGTCACCAGAGCCCGCTGCGCCGTCGGCCGAGGCCCCGCTGACCAGGAGTTGGAACCCGAGGCCGACGGCGGCCGCGGTCGCCACCAGGATCACGATGTATGACCGTTGTCCCCGAACTGATGTCCTTCGACCAACACGCACCTGCACATCCTCCGACAGGGGCGGCCGTGTTGCCAGCCAGGTGGCATCTTTTACACCCGGTTGAAACGAACCTGGCAGATTAGCTCAGAAATTCTCCCAGTAGCGGGATGGTCGAGGGCCCTTCTGGCCCTGGTATTTCGACCCGAGCTCGCCGGTCCCGTAGGGCCGGTCGGCGTCGGTGGTCATCCGGATGAAGCTGATCTGGCCGATCTTCATCCCGGGATAAAGCGTGATCGGCAGGCTGGCCACGTTGGAGAACTCGAGCGTCAATTGGCCGTCCCACCCGGCATCGACGAAACCGGCGGTGGTGTGGATCAGTAGGCCGAGGCGGCCGAGGCTCGACTTGCCCTCGATCCGGCCCACCAGATCGGCGGGAATGGCCACCCGCTCAGCGGTCGAACCGAGGACGAACTCGCCGGGATGGAGGATGAACGGATCCTTCTCGTCCGCTTCGACCGTGTCGGTGAGCTCTTCGAGGTTGGCCTTCACGTCGATATGGCTGAACGTGTGGTTCCGGAACACCACGAACCGGTGGTCGAGGCGGAGATCGACCGACGAGGGCTGTACGGCGCCGGGATCGAACGGTTCGATGATGATCCGGCCGGCCGCCAACTCCTGGCGGATGGTGCGATCGGAGAGAATCACGCCCGCACCCTACCGGCCGGTCCCTCCGACCGCCGCGGTTGGGGCGACCGGGGAGCCGGCTAGTGGATGTCGGTGGCGATATCGGCGGCCTCGATGAGGGCCCGACGTTCGGCCTCGTCGCCGGCCTGGGCCGCCTCACCGGCTTCGATGGCGTCCAGCACGTGCATGGCGATGTCGGCCACCCGCACCTGGTCCTCCTCGTAGCCGTTGGCCTTGACCCCGTCGTCCATCATGACGTAGCAGAACGGGCAGGCTGTGGCGACCCGGCTGGCCCCGGTGGCGATCAGCTCGCGGGACCGCTCGTCGTTGATCTTGGTGCCGATGTCCTCTTCCATGAACATCCGGGCGCCACCGGCACCGCAGCACATGCCCTTGGTGCCGTTGCGTCCGGCCTCCACGATCTGCACGCCCTTCAGCGAACCGATCACGTTGCGGGGGGCCAGGTACACATCGTTGTGCCGGCCGAGGTAGCAGGAGTCGTGGTAGACGATCCGCTCGTCCAGGCTGGCCTCGGACACGTCGAGCTTCTTGTTGCTGATCAGCCACTCCAGGAACTGGCTGTGGTGGACGACCTCGTACGTCCCGCCGAGCTGGGGGTACTCGTTCATCAGGGTGTTGAAGCAGTGGGGGCACTGGGTGATGATCTTCTTCACGCCGAGCCCGTCGAGGGTCTCCACGTTCTGCTTGGCCAACATCTGGAAGACGTACTCGTTGCCCGACCGGCGGGCCGGATCACCGGTGCACAACTCGGCCGGCCCGAGGATGGCGAAATCGACCTCGGCCCGGGTCATGAGCTGGGCCATGGCCCGGGTGACCTTCTGGTTCTTGTCATCGAAGCTGCCGGCGCACCCGACCCAGTACAGGTACTCGTGGGTGAACGGCTCGGCCAGCTCGTCGCCCTCGATGATCGGCACGTCGAGGTTCTTGGCCCAGTCGGCCCGGGTGGTCTGGCTGATGCCCCAGGGGTTGGAGGAGTTCTCCATCGACCGGAACGCCGTGCCCAGCTCGGTGGGGAAGTTCGACTCCATGAGCGTCAGGTAGCGGCGCATGTCGAGGATCTTGTCGAGGATCTCGATGTTGACCGGGCAGATCTCGTCGCACGCCTTGCACGAGGTGCAGCTCCACACCTCCTCCGGCTGGACCCGCTCGAACACCGAATCGGCCTCGACGGTGATCTCCGGGTCGACGCCGATGGGCGGGGGCACGGCCGGGTCGCCGGTGCGGGCCATGACCTCACCGGTCTTGAGCACGATCTCCCGGGGGTCGAGGGGCTTGCCGGTGGCGTGGGCCGGGCACACCGAGGTGCAGCGGCCGCACATGGTGCAGGCGTCGGTGTCGAGCAGCTGTTTCCAGGAGAACGACTCGATGGTGGACGCTCCGAAGGTCTCGAGCTCGGTGGTCTCGAGGTCGGGCATCGGCTTCATGGCCCCCTTGGGCCGATCCCGGGGGGCCAGGTACATGTTCAACGGTGAGGTGAACATGTGGCGCAGCATGGTGCCGGGGATGATCACCAGGAAGGCGACGAACGACAGCACATGGGCGACCCACCAGATCTGGTGCCAGCCCGACAGGTGATCGGAGCCGTCCACCAGCTGGGCCAGGGGGTAGCCGATGATCGACCACTTCTCGAACTCGGGGCTGCCCTCGAGGGCGATCCGGAAGGCCTCGGCCCCGAATCCGGTGATGCCGATGGTCAGCAGCACACCGTTGATGACGATGTGTTCGGGCCGGGACTTGATCTGGATGCGGTACGGCCGCCACGAGCGGGGTCCGTAGCGGCGGAGGATGGCCATGACCACGCCCGCCAGGAAGCCCAGGCCGGCCACGTCGCCGACCAGGGCGTACACCCGGTAGACGTCGCCGTTCAGGAACTTCATCGACTCCGGGACCTGGTGGTTGACCTCCAGCACCGTGGTCACGGCCAGCAGGACCAGGAAGTTGAAGTAGATGAGGGCGTGCATGATGCCCGAGCCCGGTTCCCGCATCAGGGTCTGCATGTAGATGCCGGCCCGGAACGACTTCAGCCGGTCGGCGATGTTCCGGGGGGTGGTGGCCCGATCGTCGGGCCCGCCCCGCTGCCAGTTGCGGACCCGGTACGACAGCTGCAGGGTGGCCCACAGCAGCACCACCGGCAGGACCGAGTAGAAGATCAGTTTCACCGGCGACGGGATGTTGTAGAACACCTCGCGTTGGACGACCGCGTCGTCGTGGAACTGGAAGTAGGTGGCGGCGATGCCCGAGACGACCACCAGGATCGCCATGGCCGCGCCCACGCCCAGCCAGAGCTGGCTGGCGTTCAGGCCGCGGGAAGGGGTTTCGGTTGGTTCCAGATCGTGTGCCGGCGCGTCCATACAGCCCGTCAAGGTAGTCGGCAAAAGGGGAACAGTGAACATTCTCCTGTCCCCGGGGTCCGGAGATTTTCGCCACGCCCCCCGGGCCCGACGGGGCCGATCCCCGGTCGGGCGGGTGGATGTCCCCAGGCCGGGCGATCCGTCCGTCCGCCCAACCCGGCCCCGACTGCTAGGTTGCGGCCATGCAACTGGTGACGGCGATCATCAAGCCCCACAAGCTCGACGAGGTCAAGGACGCCCTCCGGCACGTCGGCGTGGCGGGCATGACGGTGACCGAGGTCAAGGGCTTCGGTCGTCAGGGGGGCCACACCGAGACCTACCGGGGGGCGGAGTACCAGATCGACTTCCTGCCCAAGGCCAAGCTGGAGATCGTCACCGACGACGAGCTGGCCGAGCGGGTCGTGGAGGCCATCGCCACCGCGGCCCGAACCGGCAAGATCGGTGACGGCAAGATCTGGGTGGCCCCGGTGACGGCCCTGGTCCGCATCAGGACCGGCGACGTCGGCGCCGACGCCATCTGAGCCCGGACCCCCGACTCGGGTCGGGTTCGGGGTCAGGGGAACGCCGGCCCGGCGGCCGATGGGGGCGGGGTGAGCAGGTCGGCGAGCAGGGCGAGCTGGTCGCCGGTGAGCGGGGCGGCCAGCCGGGCCAGGCCGTCGTCCGGTCCGAGCTGCCAGACGGCGAACGCCTCGGCGAAGTCCTCGGCCCCCACCGGGGCCCCGTGGGCGGGGCGGCCGACATCCTCGGTGGGCCACCAGGGGCCGGGAAGGCCCCGGGCGGTCAGCCAGGCGGCGCGGTCATCGGGGTCCAGCAGCTCGACGTCGAGGGCGTGACCGAGCTCGTGGGCCAGGGCGTGGGTCACCACCCGGTCGGCCAGGTCGGGAGGTAGGGCCAGCTCGATGCGGCGATCGTTCGGACGGGTCACCCCCAGGGGTCCGGCGGCCTCGGAGAACACCAGCTCCCAGTCCCGCAGGACCGGCCGCCAGTCGTAGCCGACGCTCGACATGGTCCGGTCGGCCCGGACCGCGGGGTCGGGCCCGGTCGGGTCGTGGCCGGACGTGACCCGGTCGACCCGGACCGTGGGCCCCGGTCGGACCGCCACCGGCCCGGCCGGCGCCGGCTCGGCGGACGCGACCAGCGGCGGAACGAAGCGCTCGTTCCGCCGCCTGTCGGCTTCTGCCCGCGGGCCCGAATCGGCCATCAGCAGGCATATCCCGGCCACCACGACCGTCCTGGCCACCGCAGCCCGGATGGCCGCTCGGGGCGGCCACCACCCGGATACTGCGGTGGTCTTCACGAGAACCGACCGTACCGCCCGGTTCGCGAACGGCCCAGAGGTGAAGCCACCCGCCGGTCGGGGTGCCGGAACGGGTCGTTCGGCCCTGGTCGAGCGGCCGGCGTGGTCACCGTCAGGTCAGGTAGCGGTCCTCCACCGGCCGGTCGTCGGTGGGGCGGAAGTCGGACCCGATGGTGTAGAGCAGGGGTACGCCGGTGGGGATGTTGAGCGACGGGATCTCGTCGTCGGAGATCCCCTGGAGGTGCTTGACCAGGGCCCGGAGGCTGTTGCCGTGGGCGGCCACCATCACCGTGGCTCCAGAGGCCAGGTCGGGGCACACCGCGTCGAACCAGTAGGGCAGCATCCGCTCGACGACGTCGGCCAGGCACTCGGTGGTGGGCAGGACGTCCGGGGGTACCGAGGCGTAGCGGGGATCGGTGTTGGGGTTGTCGGGGTGGCCGTCGGGCATGGGGGGAGGGGGGACGTCGTAGCTCCGGCGCCAGATGTGTACCTGCTCCTCACCGTGGAGCTCCCGCATCTCGTCCTTGTTCAGTCCGGTGAGGCCGCCGTAGTGGCGCTCGTTGAGCCGCCAGTGGCGGCGCACCGGGATCCACAGCCGGTCGAGGGAGGCCAGCGCCAGGTCGGCGGTGGCGATGGCCCGGGTCTGGAGGCTCGTGTGCAGGAGGTCGGGCAGGATCCCGGCGCCGGCCAGGCGCTCGCCGGCCGACGTGGCCTCGGCGCGACCCTGGTCGGTGAGGCCGACGTCGAACCAGCCGGTGAACCGGTTCTCCAGATTCCACTGGCTCTGACCGTGGCGGAGCAGGATCAGGTTGGGGGTCGTTGGGTCCATGGGGGCTCCCGGGGGGGTTGGGACGACGAACAGACCGGAGACCGGGATGGTAACGATCGAGCAGGTGGCGTCCGACCGGCTCACCGGGAGGCTACCGTGTTGCCGGTAATCGGATAGCCGGTGAAGCCGCCCCGTCGAACCACGATCGCCCCCGATTCACCGGCGCCGACGCTCAGCGAGAGCGTCGACCTCGGGAGTCCGGCCATTCGGGCCCGGGATCAGCGTTTTCGCCGTTTTCCTGTCGTTCAGCTGTACCGCCGACCCGCAGAGAGGCTGGGTGTGTGACCGCGATTCGTCCCCATCGTGCATCCGGTGTTACCCCGGTCGGGGCGGAGCCTGGTTCGCCGGGTCCGGTCCCGCTCGCCCTCCGGCTCTGGCGGTCACGGTTCACCATGACTCTGTTCTACCTGGCCGCCATCGCCGCCCTGGTGCTCGTGTCGTCGGTGGCCACCGTCGACCAGGGCACCACCCCGCTGGGCCGGGCCGACCGCGATCCGGCCGCCGCCGTCGCCCTCGACTGATTCCGGCGGGCCAGGCTCAGCGAACCCGGCACGCCGCGATCCACCTCCCGCGCCGGACCTGACCGGACGGACATTCCCGGCCCGTCCGGGCCGTTGAGGCGCGCCCGGGCACGCCCTGCTGGGGGCGCGCCGCCCGGGCATCCGACGACCGTATCGGGCCCCCACCTGAGGAATGGCTCATCCATCAGAAATCTTGCCAACGAGACACTCAGGTTTGGTTGTCAACGCCTGACTCAGGTCTGTAGAGTGAACGATGTTCGGCTGGGAGTGCTCGCTTCTGGAGCATCCGGCCGATCGGGAGCCGTCCGGCCGTGTTGTGGGCCGCGGCGGTGCCGTTCAAGTCCCTTCAACTCCCGAT
>JBKDZN010000267.1:0-16530 GCA_047971245.1 Acidimicrobiales bacterium | reverse complement strand
GATACTCGGCATGGGAGACAGCGTCCCCAATGCCGAACGGTTGGTCGGGATGAGCCTGACTGAGATTGCCTTGGCCTTCGGCTGGAGCGATGAACAGTTGGCCGATCACCTCGCCGAGCTGGCCTTGGTCGAGCCGGTCGATCTGACCCCCGGCGATCTGGAGCGTGCCGCTCGTCTTGCTCGCCAGGCCGAGACCGGCCGCTCGCTCGCCTCGTGAGTCCAAGCCCCGAGGGGCTTGACTGGCGGTCTCTCTTGGTCGAGTTGAACGACCGCCGTGCTATCTACGCCGAACGGTTCCCGCTTCGCCTTGACGCTGCATTCGCCGAATGCCCCGATCCGGCCCGTGCCTCGGCCGCCTTCGACCAAGAGGCCGCTACCGATGTGTTGCGGGTCTTTGCCGGTGCCTGGCCCACTCTCGGCCCACGTGGTGTTTCCGAACGGTGGCACTACGTCAGTATCCCGAACGATCCGACGGCGGTCGGGGTCTTTGCCTTCCGGGGGAGGGAGCTTCTGCCCGGAACGATCGTGATCGACGCAGTACAAGGGGTGAAGGGCTGAAGAGGACCGAGCGCCGGCGACACGAGGTCATCTTCGGGCCTCCAACCTCCCCAACCGGATCACGTCATCCCACGCCGCATTGCGCTTCGCTGCCGGGATTGCGATGCTGCCGGCGAGTGACAGGAAGTCGGGGGTGCGGGCGAGCACCGCTCGATTGCCCTCGACGCGAAGGATCACGTCATCGCCCTCGTCGAGGCCGAGCAATTCGCGTACTGTCTTGGGGACGGCGAGCTGACCCTTGGAACTCATCTCGCCGCGATCTCCATAACACGTATCCCTACATGTCGGTGAAGGTAAGGACAGTGTCGGGGGTTGACTTCCGCAGTCGTCGGGTGAACAGAAACGACGCTCACCGCTCCAGTCGATGTGCCGCTCATACCCGGTACGGCGATCGGTACGGCGCCAACCATGGCGGGGAAGGTACCATCATCGACCGGCTACTGGACCGCACCACTCGACCGTGACCAGCGGCTACGTCTCCTGGCCCGAGGGCGGCGATCCACCGTCGACAGTCCGGACTCGTTGGAGAGCCACGGGCCAATCGCGGCGGATGGCAGCCCGCCGCCAGCTCCTGCCAGGGGCGCCACCATCGCCGATTTCGAATGTCGCTCGTTTGGGCGGACCGAATGGCTGCGTCGACACGCTTGTCACGCCCCTCGGCCGGGTGATGCGATCTCAGCGAGGGTCGACGCCATCCCAGCCGTCGACGATGAACATCCTCGACCGGGCCGAGCGTTCACGGATGGGGATGAGGGCGGCGTAGTCCGGATCGGAGAACGTGGCCTTGATTGCCTCGCGATCGGGGAACTCGAAGACCACCACCCGGTGCAGGTCCCAGTACGTGGTCATGACCTCGAATGTTACGACAGTGCCGGACGCAACTCGATGCGACGGACCCCGATCGGGCGGGGTCGACGCCGACGGCTCCCAGCTCGCGGTCTGCCCTCACCAACCGTCCCCGCGTTGCACCAGGGGGGAGATGTCAGCGATCTGCTGGCGCAAGAAGCGTTGCTGGGGGGCGCTCTCGGTCAGACTCAAGGCCCGTTCGAATCCGGCAACGGCCGCAGCAAGCCGGCCGAGCCGGCGGTGTAGCTCTGCCCGGGACGAATGCAGGAAGGCGTAGTCGTCCAGGGTGTCGCCCAACGCATCGATCAGATCGAGACCCCGGGCGGGACTGTCGACCATGGCCACCGCCACCGCTTGGTTGAGCCACACCACCGGGCTCGGTTCCAGCTGGTAGAGGTCCCGGTAGATGCGCACGATCATGGCCCAGTCGGTGTCGGCGAAGGTCCGGGCCGAGGCGTGCACGGCGGCAATCGCGGCCTGCAGCTGGTAGGGGCCGGGCCGCCCCATGAGCAGGGCCTGTTCGAGCCGGCGATGGCCGCCGGCGATCGCCACCGCATCCCACTGGGTGCGGTCCTGGGCTTCGAGCAACACCACGTCGCCGGCGGCGTCGGTGCGGCTGGCCCGCCGGGCGTCGGTGAAGGCGATCAGCGCGGCCAGGCCCAACGGCTCGGGTTCGTCGGGCAGCATGGAGCTGAGGTGTTCGGCCAGCCAGGCCGCCTCGTCGCACAGGTCGCCTCGCACCAACGACGGGGAGTCCGACGACGTGTGGCCTTCGGTGAAGATCAGGTAGATGACACCGAGGACGACGGCCAGGCGGTCGCCGAGGTCCTCGGGCCGGGGAACGGCGAAGGGGACGGCCGCGGCCCGTATCTTGGCCTTGGCCCGGACCAGCCGCTTGGCCATGGTGACCTCCGGTACCAGGAAGGCCCGAGCGATCTGGGCGGTGGTGAGTCCGGCCACGTAGCGCAGGGTGAGTGCGGTTTGGGCCGCCGGGGCCAGCGACGGGTGGCAACAGCCCATGAGCATCGCCAGTTGGGCATCCTGGCCGGTGGCCGGGTCGGATCCATCCAGGTCCGGCTCCGACCCGAGCCGGTCGAGCCGGTCCAGTTCGGTGCTCCGGCGGCGGAGCATGTCGATCGCGGCCCGGCGAGCGGTGGTCAACAACCACGCCCCGGGGCGATCCGGCATGGTGCCGGCAACCCACCGGGTTGCGGCCCGGGCGAATGCCTCCTGGGCCGCATCCTCGGCCAAGCCCAGATCGCCGAGGTCCCGCACCAGCAGGGCCACCAACGGCGACCACTCCTGGGCGAACACCTGGGCGATCTGGTGATCGGTCACCTCAGCGTGGCCAGATCCATCACGGGGCGGACCTCCACCGAGCCGTACTGGGCCACCGGGGCCTTGGCCGCCCAGGCGATGGCTTCGTCGAGGTTGGCCACCTCGATCAGGTCGTAGCCGCCGAGGACTTCCTTGGTCTCGGCGAACGGGCCGTCGGTGGGCACGGTCTTGCCGTCGCGGATCCGCACCGTGGTCGCCGTGTCGGCCGGGTGGAGCGGCGCGCCATCGACCGAGACCTTGGCCTCAGTCATCTCGGCCGCCATGGCAAACCAGGCCTCCATCTCGCCATCGCCTCCGGTCGGGCCGGTGGGGTCGCTGTAGTAGAGCATCAGGTACTGCATGAGCATGTCCTATCTGTCGGAGGGTGATCATGACCACGCCGGGCCACGGCATCGGCAACAACCCGGCGCACCCTGACGACGAACGGGGAGCGCCGAGATGGACAGGTCCGGCGAGGTTTCTTCTCCGTTGGGCGGAACCACTCACCGGCCGGGGGGTCGATCGTAAGCGAGCCCGGATCGACGGGTCGTTCGTTGAGCCGCCCCGCTCGGGTGGCCCGATCGGGCACGGGTCAGGTTCACATCGTCGGGCGGGGACCGTGGTTTGGCTGCTGCGGTCGGCGGTGATGTCACAGAACGGGCCCGTCGTTCGACAACAGGACATGGAACCCATGAATCTGCACATCGTCGGTGGCGGCCTGGCTGGACTCACCGCCGCGCTCGTGGCGGCGCGCGGTGGCGCCGCGGTCACCATTCACGAGGCGGCGAGTGAACTCGGCGGGCGAGCCCGTACCAAGCACACCGATGGCGGTGGACTCAACCTGGGGCCGCACGCCGTCGGGTTGGGTGGGACGGGGGCCCGCACACTGACCAAGCTGGGGGTCCAGCTCCCCGGTGGTCGCCTCCGAACCGAGCGGTTTCGTCTGCTCGCCGGTGGCGAGGATGTGGGCATCGGGTCGTACCTCCGGCGCAATACCCGACACCGACTCGGGTTGCTGCGGCGGGTTGTGGGTCGGTGGGGTGACGCTGGAGCCGTGCCCGGTGTCCGCTCGGCGGCGGAGGCCATCGATGGGTTCGGGCTCGACGAGGGCGCCCGGATCGTGGTCGAGCCGGCGGTTCAGATCACGACCTACGCTGGTGACCTGACCCTGGTCGATGCCGCCGCGGCGCAGCACCAGATGTGGAACTCCGCTCGCTACGGGGTCCGCTATCTCGACCACGGGTGGGCCTCGATGATCGATCAGCTGGCCCGGTTGGTGGTCGCCGCCGGCGGGCGGGTCCGCGTCGGTTCGGCCGTGGACGGGGTTGAGCACGACGCTTCTGGTGTCGGGGCGGTGCGGCTGAAGACGGGCCAGCGGCTGGCCGCCGACGCGGTCGTGGTCGCGGTGGCCGACCCGGTCCGGGCGGCTCGGCTCCTCGACGATGGCCCCGGCGGCCTGGCGGTTGCGGCGTTGGCCGAGGGGCGGACGCCGATCCGGATGGCGCATCTCGATCTCGCGGTGTCGGCGATCGTCCCGGACTCGGCACCAGGGGTGTTTTCGCTGGACGAGGCGATCTACCTGAGTGTCCCCAGCATGGTGGCAGATCTGGGCACGTCTCGCGGGCAGGCGGTGATCCACGTCGGCCGCTACCTGTCGCCGGGCGAGGAGCACGACGATCACCGCCCCGCCCTCGAGGCCACGCTCGACGTCGCCCAGCCGGGGTGGCGCGATCGGGTGGTGGTGGCACGCTACGCCCCGTCGTCGTTGGTCAGCGGTGATTACCCCAGCGCCGCCCTCGGTGGGTTGCCGGGTCGGATTGCCACCGACGGACCTGGAGTCCCCGGCCTGGCCCTGGCCGGGGACTGGGTGCAAGCCGACGGTGTTTTGCTCGACGCCTCGGTCGATTCGGGGCGGGCCGCCGCGGAACGGCTGCTCGCAGCCAGACTGGTCCTGGCCTGAACCGGATCGGGGCAGCGAATGGGACCGACAGCACGATTGATCGACAGCCGTCATCGGACCCCGGGCGGGGTCGAGCCGTGAGCGATCCGGATCCAGCGAAGGCCGATCCGTTCGCGGCTTCGCGGCCGCGGCTGGTGGGTCTGGCGTACCGCCTGCTCGGCACCATGGCCGAAGCCGAGGACATCGTGGGCGATGTGGCCGAGCAGTGGCTGCGGGCCGACCGTTCTGCCATCGACCGACCGGGGGCATGGCTGACCACGGTCACCACCCGCCGGGCCATCGACGTGCTGTGATCCGCCCGTCGCCAGCGGCTCGACTACTTCGGGGAGTGGTTGCCGGATCCGGTGGCCACCGACGATCTGCCTGACGACGTGGTGATCCGCGCCGAGACCCTGTCGTTCGGGTTCCTGACCCTGTTGGAAACCCTGACCCCGGGGGAGCGGGCCGCCTTCGTGCTTCGCGACATATTGGGCTGGACCCACGTCGACGTGGCCGACGCCCTCGATCTCGCTCCGGCGTCGGCTCGGCAGGCAGTGAGCCGGGCCCGGCGCCGTCTGGCGTCGTCTCGGACGGCGGCTCACGTCGACCCCGTGCCGGTGACCGGCGCCGACCGCGACCGGGCCGACCAGCTCGCGGCCGCCTTGGTGACCGCCACGGCGTCCGGCGACACCGACCAGTTGATCGGCCTGCTCAGTCCTCAGGTGCGGCTCATCGCCGATGGTGGAGGGGTGGTCAAGGCCGGGGTGCGCTGTGTCGTCGGGAGCGACCGGGTGGCTCGACTCCTGATCAATGTGGCCAACCGGATCACCTCAGCCGACCGGGTGGGCGGAGGTATCGACATCGTGTTCGCTGCGGTCAACGGATGGCCGGGCGCGATGATCTTCGACGGCACCCGGTGGCTCGCCATCACCGCCGAGACGGTCGATGGTCTCGTGGAGCGGATACCTGGTGCTCAATCCGGCCAAGTTGGAGCACATCGTGGCCCACATCGACCCCACCGGTCGTCACCCTGGCCCGTGGAACGGTGTCGACCAGCCGTGGCGGACCAATTGATTGGGTGCGGACCGTCACGACCTCGGCACGGAACGCGGCAGAGGCCGTCCGGGTCGGACGAGTACTACAGCCCCGGATCAGGGGCCGGCCGGGTGGCCCCGGTTTCCGAGCGTCGCTCGAGGTCGGCAACCGTCCAGAAACCCGGTTGGGGGTTGGCGGTGAAGCCGCCTTTCGCGTAGCGCGCCAGCCGTTGGCGGCCTTCGTCTGACAGCATCTCGATCGCGTCGAAGAACGCGTCCGGACCGGCGGCACGCAACGCCATGTCCCCCTCACTGACCCGCTTCGGGAGATCGGTGGTGAGCAGCACGATCGGCACGTCGACCCTTCGGCCCCGGAGCGCGCTGGCCCGACCGAGTGATTTCCACACGGTTTCGCTCCGGAGCAGGCCGCCGCGGTGGCTGACGAACGGGCCTGAGACGTCGAAGAACCACTGCTGGTCGTCCTCGTCGACCGCGACGACGTTCACGGTGACGCCGGTCTTCGGTATGCGCCGATCGGTGTCCGTGATGCGGAAGCCGGCCGTTTCGATGATGTCGCGAGCGAGCTTCGGCGCGGCCTTTCCCTCCCGGGCCGCACGGCTCCGGAGGTCGTCGGGCGGCCGCTGAACGGGGGGCTCGAACTCCAGGCGGGGTTCCGCCGGTGCGGGCTCCGCCGAGGCGGGTGAGCGGATCTCGGCCACTCGTCGCCTCGCCATGTCGACATACGCCGAGTCGAGGTCATAGCCGGCGTAGCGCCGTTCCAGCTTGGCCGCGGCCACGAGGGTGGAACCGCTCCCCATGAACGGGTCGAGGACCAGATCACCCTTGAACGTGTACAGGCGGATCAGCTGTTCGGGCAGCTCAACGGGGAACGGGGCCGGATGCCCGACCCGTCGGGCACTCTCGGGCGGGATCGGCCAGACGTCGAGCGTCAGCGCCATGAAATCCTCGGTCATCAGCGTGTTCTCGTGTGGCAGCCCTTCGGCCGCCCGCTGTTTGACGGTCTTCGCCCGGTCGAATCGGCCCTTGCTGGCCACGATGACCCGCTCGGTCAGATCGCGGAGCACCGGATTGGAAGCACTCCGGAACGAGCCCCAGGCGCACGAACCGGTGGCGCCTTCACCCTTCTGCCACACGAGTTCACCGCGCAGCAGCAACCCGAGATCGCGCTCGAGGATCTGGATCACGTCGGCGGCGAGGCTCCGATACGGTTTCCGGCCGAGATTGGCCACGTTGACCGCGATACGCCCGCCTGGCTCCATTTTCCGAACACACTCGGCGAACACCTCGCGGAGCAGGTCGAGATACTCGAGGTAGGTCGATGGAACACCTTCGCGCGCCAACTCCTCCTCGTATTGTTTGCCGGCGAAATACGGCGGCGAGGTCACGACCAGGGCCACCGATCCGTCCCGGATGGCGTTCATCTCCCGGGCATCGCCCGCCAGGAACGGGTCGTCGATCTCGACCGGGGGGAGGACCGTCTCGTCGGTCGAGATGACCGGTGGACGGAACCGATCATAGAACGCGGAGGCGTCATGGCTTTCCCGCGCGCCCACCCCGAAGTTGGACGTGGCGGTCTTTCGTCGCTCGCTCATCAGGCCACTCCTCCCGAACCGGGAACGCTAGCATCACGATCCAACACACGAGCGGCCCCGTCGCCGGCAGCCTCCGCTCCGGGGGCCTTCATCGCGCCGTGCTCGCTGCCCGTGCTCATTGCCCCGTGCGGACACACCCGTCTACCCTGAGTTTCATGACAAAACTTTGCGGGGGTGGGGGAACGACCGTGCCCCGAAGCCGACCATCGACGCCTGATCGGCGGTGCGACCGATGAGCATCGGACCGGAGACCATCACCCAGGTCGACGAGGTGCTCAGCACCACCCGGGCGGTACGGCGCCGCCTCGATCTCGACCGACCGGTCGACAACCAGCTGTTGCTGGACTGCATCGACCTGGCCGAGCAGGCCCCGACCGGAGGCAACCTCGGGAGCCGCCGGTGGATCATCGTGCGGGACCAGCGGGTCAAGGACCAGTTGGGGGAGCTCTACCGGGAGACCGCGGGAGCGGCCATGGCCGCCACGGCGGCCCGCCTCGAAGGCACCGGCCACAAGGACGAAAAGGTGCTGGCCTCGGCGGCTTACCTGACCGAACACCTGGCCGAGGTGCCGGCCATCGTCATCCCCACCATCATCGGGCGTCACGACGGGAGCCCACGACCCGGGTTGTTCGACTCGGTGCTCCAGGCTGCCTGGAGCTTCTGCCTCGCCCTGCGGGCCCGGGGCCTGGGCAGCGCCTGGATCACCGCCGCGCTGCAGGACGAGGCCCAGGTCAAGGAGATCCTGCAGATACCCGCACACATGACCGAGGTCGTGCTCCTGCCGGTCGCCTGGACCAAGGGCACGGACTTCCGCCCCGCCCCGCGTCACCCGTCCCGGCACATCACCTACTTCGACCGTTTCGGTACCACCGCCGAATCGGGCCCGGCCGGTTCGCTCCGTTTCGAAGACAGCCCGGGGCTGGTGGTCGAAATCGACATCGACGCTGCTCCGTCGGTGGTCTGGCCACTGATCACCGACATCGATCTGCCCGCCCGGTTCTCCGAGGAGTTCATCGGGGCCGAATGGGACGGCGAGGAACGGGGGCTCGGCGCGGTGTTCCACGGCCGCAATTACCACGAAGCGCTCGGCGAGTGGAGCGTCGCCTGCTTCGTCGACACCTACCAGGAGGGCTCGTCGTTCGGTTGGCGAACCTCGGATCGTGAGCACCCCGGGGCCCGATGGCGATTCGATCTCGAGCCCGTCGGCTCCGGTACCCGGCTCCGGTTCCACTTCTCCTTCGGCCCCGGACCGTCCGGTACCACGGCCGCCATCGCCCGATTCCCGGACAAGGAGCCGCGTGTCCTGCGCCGCCGGCTCAACGAGGTCGGCGCCAATATGCAGAAAACCGTCGACGGCATCAAGCGGATCGCCGAGGGGTAGCCCGCCGCCGAGCAGTCAGGACGCCGGGATGATCAACCGGGTGCAGATGGCCCGGGTCCGGTCGGTCAGCTCCCGGCGTTCCGCGAACCGCGTCGCCGCGTCGGGGGCGCCATCCGGATCGCGCGACGCCTCCCAGGCGGCGAGGTCCGGATACCAGTTCAGCAGGGTCAATTCGGCCTCCTCCTCGGGGAGGTCGCAGGTGCGGAACAGACCCACCACCCTGGCCTCGAACGCCTGCTCGAAGGACCCCCACGCGTCGACCGACAGCTTGACCGCCTGGTCCAACCGGCTCGGTCGTAGATCGAAGGTACGGTGCACATAGACGCCGGGCCGGATCGGCGGGTCGTCCCCGGTGGGCCGGGCGGTCGATTCGACCACCCTGTGGGCCACCTCGACCACCTCGGGGGCCGATTCGAGCGCGGCTACGGCCGTGGCGTTGGCCCCCGACGCGTCCGGCCAGGAGGTCATCACCACCAGCTGATCGGACGCCAGTCCGAACAGGGGCGTGAACAAGCCGTACACCTGGCCCCGGTCGAGCAGAGACGACAAGTGCTCACCGATCGCCTCGGCGTGCGTCGCCGCCGATCCGTTCGTGGTGATGACCGAGTATCCGAAGGTCAGGGGGTCCACGCCCGGATCGTAACCCGGTTCACCGCCTACCGGGCCTGGATCTCGGCGATCCAGGCGGTGACCTCGTCGGCGGTGCGGGGGATGGCGGCCGAGAGGTTCTCGAAGCCGTCCTCGGTGACGAGCACGTCGTCTTCGATCCGGATGCCGATCCCCCGGAACCGCTCCGGGGCCAACAGGTCGTCGGCCTTGAAGTACAAGCCCGGCTCCACGGTGAGGATCATGCCGGCGAGGAGCTCGGCATCGAAGTACTCCTGCCGGGTCGCCAGGGCGCAGTCGTGCACGTCGAGCCCCAGATGATGACTGGTTCCGTGCACCATCCAGCGCCGGTGGTACTGGCCGTGGTCGGGATCCAAGGTCGCCTCCACATCCACCCCGTCGGGAAGCAGGCCCCACGCGTGGAGATATTCGGCGATGACCCGTACCGCGGCGCCGTGGATGTCGGAGAACAGGTTCCCCGGCTTCACCGCCTGCATGGCCGCCGTCTGGGCGGCCAATACCGCGTCGTACACCTCCCGCTGGGCCGGGGTGAAGGTCCCGTCGATGGGCAGGGTCCGGGTGATGTCGGCGGTGAACAGGGAATCCAGCTCGACCCCGGCGTCGACCAGCACCAGTTCGCCGGGTCGCACCTCACCGGTGTTCTTGATCCAGTGCAGGGTGTTGGCGTGGTCGCCGGCCGCGCAGATGGAGTCGTACCCCACCCCGTTGCCCTGATGACGGGCGTGCAAGCCGAACGTACCCTCGATCCAGCGCTCACCCCGCCCACGGCGGACCGCCTCGGGCAGGCCGGCCACGACGGCGTCGAACCCGATGTGGGTGGCGGCCACGGCCTGACGCATCTGGTCGATCTCGTACTCGTCTTTGGTGAGTCGCATGGCCGACAGGTCGTGGGCCAGGATCCCGTCGGCCCGGCGGGCCTCGTCGCCGTCCACGCCCGCCGCGTCCCGGACCTCGTCGACCAGGGCCGCAATCGCCGGATCCGCGTCTCGGACGACCCGGATCGGGGTGGTGCCGGCGTTCTTCCCCACCGCGGCCGCGAACTGGTCGATCGGCGCCGCGGTCAGGCCGAGCTCGACCTCCATGTCGGCCAATGTCGGCCGGGCCCCCACCCAGAACTCGCCGTACCGGGGATCGGCGAAGAACTCGTCGGTGTCCCGGTCGGCCAGTGGGCGGAAGTACAGCACCACCTCGTGGCCGTCGCGCTCATCGGGTTCGAGCACCAGGACCGCATCCGGCTCACGATCGCTGCCCAGGCCGGTCAGGTAGGCGAACGCGGTGTCGGGCCGGAAAACGTAGTCAGTGTCGTTGCTCCGGACCTTGAGGCCGCCGGCGGGGAGGACAAGACGTTCCCCTGGCCGGGCTGCCCCCAGCGCCTGGCGGCGCCGGGCCGCCCACGGAGCCGCGGCGCACGGACCGGTCACGGTCGGTCGTCGGGGCGCCCACCCACCGGCGATGAACGCCCGGAGCTCGTCGGTGGTGGGGACCGAGCGGTTGTTGGTCGGCTGCTGCGGTTCGCTGGTCACCCCACCATCGTGCCATGCCGACGGCCCGACCGGTGCTCCGGGCGGACCGGCCGGGACAACCTGACGAACCGTTTGTCGGCGCCGTCGATCGGCCCATTACGCTCGCAGGGTGAAGGTTTACACGCGAGCCGGCGACGACGGCACCACCGGCCTGCTCTTCGGGGGCCGCGTCCCCAAGGACTCCCCCCAACCCGTCGCCTACGGCGCCGTCGACGAGGCCCAGGCCATGCTCGGCCTCGCCCGGGCGGAATGCGATGCCGGCAGCGAACTGGACGACCTGCTCGTCCAGATCGGCCACGACCTGTACGTCGCCATGGCCGAGCTGGCCACCCTCCCCGCCAACCGGTCCAAACTGGTCGCCGGCACCACCCTCGTCACCGCCGAGATGGTGGCCGGTCTGGAACCGATCATCGACGACCTCAGCGCACGCTTCGAGCCGCCCACCGAGTTCGTCATCCCGGGCGGCAATCGGGTCTCGGCGGCACTCGACGTCGCTCGCACCGTGGTCCGCCGGGCCGAACGGGTGGCCATCGCCGCCGCGACCCCGGACTCCCAGGTGGTGCCGTACCTCAACCGCCTCTCGGATCTGGTCTGGGTGCTGGCCCGTTGGCAGGAGGGCGAAGCGACCAGGTCCCGCTCGGTGCGGGGTACCGACGTCCGGGCCGAGCCGGCCTCCGACTGACGGGCGCCGGACCGAACCCGGCCAACCGAACCCCGCCCGACGGAACCGCTCCGGGCCGCAACGATCCGGATCGCGCCCCCGGGCGCTCCCCCCGGACCGTCGACGCACGACGGCCCGGGGTCGGCGCGGCGGCCGGATCGGTGGTCTCAGCCGTCGGCGACGGCGTCGGCGACGGCGTCGGGTTGCTCGAGCGGGGCCATGTGCCCCGCCTGCTCCAACGTGATCAGGCGCGCGTCGGCCAACGCCTCGCTCCACATCCCGGCGTACGGGTCGGGCGGGTACAGCTTGTCACTCGCCCCCCACACCAGGGTGGTGGGCACCGCCACCCGGTACAACCGCTTCGACAGCCTCCGGTTGGGGATGGGGAACAGGATCTTCCCCGCCGTACCCAGACGGCGGGCGTTGGCCACCATGAACCCGGCCAGGGCCTCGTTGTCGGAGAAGTCGACCCCGCCGGTCATGAGCTTCTCGCCCTGCACCGGATCGTCGAACAACACCTCGGCCATCTCGAATGGGAGCATGGCGAAGATGTCCGGGACGGGATGCTCGTCGTCCCACAGGCCGGCCGGGGCGATCAGGACGAGGCGGGCCAGATCGTGGGGGGCGACCGAGGCCATCTCGGCCGCGATCATCCCGCCCATCGAATGACCGACCACCACCGGCGGTCCGCCCAGGTCGAGCGCGTCCACCACGTCCCAGCCGTGCAGGGTGAAGTCGAGCATGTCCTCCACGGAGGTCTCGGTCTCGTCGTGGCCGTAGCCGGGCCAGATCGGGGCGTGGACCGTGAACGAGGCGGCCAGTGCCGTGAGCAGGGGATCGCGGTCGGTCACCCCGCCGGCGCCGTGGAAGAACACGAGCGGCGGACCGTCGCCACCCACCAGGACATCGCCCTCGATGCCGCGGCGGGTCGTGACCCGCTCGGTGCGCAGCGGGGTGTCGCCGTCGGCGGCGTTGGGGATCGCGGATTCGTCGGCCATCAGATCGCTGCTCCGTTCTCGTCGCCTACCGGGGCCGGGTCGCCGGGTCGCCGCCCCGGGGTGCGGGCGGCCTCCACCGTGGTCTCCGGGCGGACCCGGTCCTTCATCGGAGACGGCCACCATCGGGTATCGGTCTCGAGTTCGGGCCAGATGCCCTTGAGCTGCGGCATCACCTTCTCCGCGAACAACTGGGTGCTGTACCTGGTCTTCCAATCCGGCATATCGCCCATGTGCAGCAGGCAGAACACCGTGCCGAGCCGGAGCTGCTTGATCATGTGCTCCATCTGCTCCCGCACCGTGTCGGGTCCACCGGCGATCACGAAGCCACCGTCGACGAGATCGGACCACGTGAGGCGGGTGAACACCTCCTGGTTCTCCTTGCGGAGCTGGTTCAGCTTCCCCGCCTTGATCGTATTGACGGTCCGGTATCCGGGTGGGTCGGCGAACCCGGGATACACGTGGAGGCACCGATTGAAGAAGTACAGGATGTGCTCGGCGTACAGCTCCTCGGCCTCGGCGTCGGAGTCGGCCACACAGATGATCTGGGCGAACGATGCCCGGCCCGGAGATTCATCAACGTCCCGGGCCGCCACCCGTTCCCAATAGCCGTCGAGCAACGACTTGCCGGCCTTGTACCCGTTGAACGACAGGTAGGAGTAGTTGTAGTCGTGGTCGAGGCAGAAGTCCCAGGTCTCGATCGACCCGCCCCCGGGGATGTAGACGGGGGGATGCGGTTTCTGGATCGGCTTCGGCCAACAGTTCACGTACCGCAGCTGGTTGTACTTGCCGTCGAAGGCGAACGGCTCGTCGGACGCCCAGGCCTGCATGATCAGGCGGTGGGCCTCGTCGTACTTGTCCCGGGTGAGCGCCGGGATCTGGCCGTAGCAGAAGTTGGTGTCCATCGGCGTGCCCACCGGGAACCCGGCCACCAGCCGGCCCCCGGAGATGACGTCGAGCATCGCGAATTCCTCCGCCACCCGGATCGGCGGGTTGTACAACGCGATCGAGTTGCCGATGACACACAAGGCGGCCTGGCTGGTTCGACGGGCCAGGCCGGCGGCGATGATGTTCGGAGACGGCATGATGCCGTACCCGTCTGATGGTGTTCGTTCACTCCGATGCCGTCGAAACCGATCTCGTCGGCGAACTCCAACTGGTCCATGTACGTGTGGTAGAGGCCGTTGGCTTTCTCCGGGTCGAACAGGTTGGAATCGATGTCCACCCAGACGGACCGGTGCGTCTCCCGGAAGTCCTCCGGGAGATAGGGCCAGGGCATGAGGTTGAACCAAACGAATTTCATGATTGCTCCGAAGGGTTGCGATTGTTCATGTTCTGATAGACGGCTCCTTCAACCCTCAGGAAGGTCTCGAAGGCCGTCGGATCGAAGAAGGGGAGGAGCTGGGTCGCGAAGATGCCTCCGATTCCGGTGCGGCGGTCAATCCAGTAGAAGAGGTTGGCCATCCCGGCCCATCCGGCCGAACCCGCCGGTCTTCCGGTGGGCGCATCCGCATTGTTGAGCAGGAAACTCAAGCCCCAACCCTTGGGTAGGCCGGGGAAGAAGTCGGCGTCGAGGGTGAGGGCGGGAAGAACACCGGGAAGGGGATGGACTTCGGCCGAGGGCCCACCGGCGGGTGTGCCCAGCCCGTCGGCGAAGGCCATGGCGGCGGTTCCGGGACGGATCACCGCCCCGTCGGGTCCGGCACCGTCGTTGAGCCACATCCGGATGAAGCGGGCGTAGTCGGCGGCGGTGGAGAAGAGGCCGTGGCCACCGGCGTGACGGGCGGGGTCGGGGACCCCGCCGAGATCGCCCGCCTCCAGGCCGCCGTCGTCGGTGCGGTGATGGACCAGGGCCACCCGGGGCGCCATGGTCTTATCGAGACGGAATCCGGTGGAGTCCATCCCGAGCGGTTCGAAGATCCGGTCGGCCATGAGTCGGCCCAGACGCTGACCCGATATCCGTTCCGCGATCCGGCCGGCCCAGTCGATGCCGGTGCCGTACTCCCATCGGTCGCCGGGATCGAACAGCAGGGGAGCGAGTGTCGCCGGGTCACCGCCACGATCGGAATTGTCGGGCTCGGCCGCGAGGCCCAGGGATCCGACCAGCTTCCGCTGGGTGGTGTTGAACATCGGGTAGCCGAAGCCGGCGGTGTGCAGTAGGAGGTGGCGGGTGGTCACCGGCCGCTTCGGTGGCCGTGTCACCGGGGTGTCGCCGTCGCCGAGGGACTCCAGGACCTCGAGCTCACCGAGCACCGGGAGATAGTCCGAGGCCGGAGCGTCGAGATCGAGCTCGCCGTCGTCCACCAGGCTCAGGCACGCGGTGGCGGTGATGGCCTTGGTGGCGGAGAACAATGCACATACCGTGTCGACGTCGAACGCCTCGTCACCACCGATCACCCGGACGCCGGCCCCCGCCTGCACGACCGGACCGGTGCGGTCGGTGACGGCCACCGCGGCGCCGGGGAGGCCGGGGGTGGCGGCCACACTGCGCTGCAGGATGGTGTCGATCGCCGAGCCGAGGGCGTTTCCCCGGCCGGTCACCGGGTGCCCCGGGTTCCGGCCGGTGCGCCGGGATCGGAGGTGGGTTCGTCGATCGTGTCGACGGCGGTGCATGGCATGCGGCCCTCTCCCTGCGGTCGCCTGATTGTCCCCCTGCTCGGCGCCGGTGGCGTCGAGGTCGGCGAGGCCTGCCCCCCGGCTGGTGCTGCCGTGGTCCACGGCACGCCCCATCATGGCCCCATCGGCGTGTCCGGAGCGAACGCGCCCGCCGCCACCCCGATCGCCGTTGATGCCGCTCCTTCCACATTGACGTGATTGCAGGGGTTCGTATCGCGATCCTTTTGGTTGAATTGAACCCGAAATAACTTGCGAAGTTCCTTAACAATAGTGTCCATATGTAGTACGTTCTGCCCGTGACGTCAGTGCCTGTTTCTCGTGAGGCCTACGGCGGTCCTCGCATGACAAGTGCCTGTCGTCCCAAATTGCGCAGTGAATGAAACGTTTTGAAATATCGATCGGTGGGAGGTTGCGTACAACATCGCTGCGCGATGGAGGCAATGGTTCGGATGGGCTTCGGCGGTGAACATCACCGGTATCAAGTCCAATGAATATTGCACTCTAAGGATGTTGCATTACTTCACTACTGAATAAACAGCATCACTGCTGAATGAACAGCATCACTACTGAATGAACAGCATCGGCGGGAACCGATGACCCGGAGCGAGCGGTGGCCTGGTGGCGTCCGGTCGTTCAGGGCACTCCGTGGCCTTTCGGCGGCTGACCCTTTCGTGACGGGGCCCGTCGTCGAACGGCTGCCAGGTGGCGGTCAGCTGATCGACGAGGTCCTCAGAGCTGTGGCAACCCGGGCGGCGTCCGGGTCGCCAGAGCTGTGGAGACGTCGGCAGATCACGGTGTCCCCGCGGTGCCCCGCTGGTACCGTGCCGGTTGTACCGGCGGCTTCGGTGACACCGTCGGACCCATCCGGCCCCAACCGATGGTCCCCTCACCAGGGTTGACGTCCCCTTCGAATCGGCCCACCGGGCCGCGATCGACGCAGCGAACTTTTTCGCCGGCGATCCGGAGGATCCGTTGCATCGTCAACCGATGTTTCCTACATTCTCCCGTCGTAGATGCGGTTTAGGCGCTTCGACAGGCGGTAGCGGCAGCAAGATCAGCGAAGGGGCACTGGGCTCAGCAGCGTCGTCGGGGGGTTGTCATGATCCCGATGACGTCGATCCGAGGTGCACCCCTTCTGTTCGACGCGGCCGGGTATCGGCGCCGAGGGGCCTGGTCCCGACCGGGAACCCGCCCGAACGGGGCGGCGGTCCGCCTGGGGCCGACGACCGTCCGACCGCGGATTCGGTCGCTCGAGGGGGAACGAAATGAGTGTGCAGGCGCCGCCGATGGTGCGGCGATCGGTGAACGGCGACCATCCCGGTATGGCCGCTGCGGTGGCGATGCCGGGTCCGGCCCGCAGCCGGTCCCGGCGCCCGGTGCTGATGGCCACCGGCGGGCTCCTGGTGGCCCTGGCCGGTCT
>JBKDZN010000266.1:0-9539 GCA_047971245.1 Acidimicrobiales bacterium | reverse complement strand
TCGTCGTGCTCGCTCAAGAGGAAGCCCGGCTGCTCAATCACAACTACATCGGCACCGAGCACATCCTCCTGGGTCTGATCCACGAGGGGGAGGGGGTGGCGGCCAAGGCGCTGGAGTCGCTCTCCATTTCGCTCGAAGCCGTTCGCCACCAGGTGGAGGACATCATCGGCCAGGGCGGTTCGTCGCCGAGCGGGCACATCCCGTTCACGCCGCGGGCCAAGAAGGTGCTCGAGCTGTCCCTCCGGGAAGCCCTCCAGCTCGGCCATAACTACATCGGTACCGAGCACATCCTGCTCGGTCTCATCCGGGAGGGTGAAGGCGTCGCCGCCCAGGTGCTGATGAAGCTCGGGGCCGACCTGTCCCGGGTCCGCCAGCAGGTGATCCAGCTCCTGTCGGGGTACTCCGGCCCGACCGGTTCGGGCTCCACCAGCTCCGAAGGCGGCAAGGCCGGCGCCACCGCCGGTGGGGGTGGGCAGGATGCCCCATCCGGTTCGCTCATCCTCGACCAGTTCGGACGGAATCTCACCCAGCTCGCCCGTGAGAAGAAGCTCGATCCCGTGATCGGCCGGGCCCGCGAGGCCGAGCGGGTCATGCAGGTCCTGAGCCGTCGCACCAAGAACAACCCGGTGCTGATCGGTGAGCCTGGTGTCGGCAAGACGGCCATCGTCGAGGGTCTCGCCCAGCAGATCGCCGACGACGACGTGCCCGACACCTTGCGGGGCAAGCAGCTCTACACCCTCGATCTCGGGGCCCTGGTGGCCGGCAGCCGGTACCGGGGTGACTTCGAGGAACGACTCAAGAAGGTCCTCAAGGAGATCAAGACCCGGGGCGACATCATCTTGTTCATCGACGAGCTCCACACCCTCGTCGGGGCGGGTGCCGCCGAAGGCGCCATCGACGCGGCCAGCATCCTCAAGCCGATGCTGGCCCGGGGTGAGCTCCAGACCATCGGCGCCACCACCCTCGAGGAGTACCGGAAGTACCTGGAGAAGGAAGCGGCGCTGGAGCGGCGGTTCCAGCCCATCAAGGTGGAGGAACCCACCGTCGAGCACACCATCGAGATCCTGAAGGGTCTCCGGGACCGCTACGAGAGTCACCACCGGGTCACCATCACCGACCAGGCCCTGGTGGCCTCGGCCAACCTCGCCGATCGCTACATCTCCGATCGGCATCTTCCCGACAAGGCGATCGACCTGATCGACGAGGCCGGTTCACGGCTTCGGATCAAGCGGATGAGTGCCCCTCCGGCGTTCAAGGAGCTGGAGAACGAGATCAACGAGGTCGTCGCCAAGAAAAAGGACGCCGTCGAGTCCCAGGACTTCGAGGAGGCCGGCCGGCTGCGGGATTCCGAGAAGGAGCTGTTGACCAAGAAGGAGGCGATGGAGTCGGAGATCAAGGCTTCGGGTGTCGACCTCTTCGACGAGGTCAACGAGGAGTCCATCGCCGAGGTTCTCTCCATCTGGACCGGCATCCCGGTCTACAAGCTAACCGAGGAGGAGACGGCCAAGCTGCTGCGGATGGAGGAAGAGCTCCACAAGCGGGTCATCGGGCAGGAGGACGCCATTCGGGCCATCTCCCAGTCGATCCGCCGGACCCGGGCGGGTTTGAAGGACCCCCGGCGCCCGTCGGGCTCGTTCATCTTCCTCGGCCCCACCGGTGTCGGCAAAACCGAGCTGGCCAAGACCCTGTCGGACTTCCTGTTCGGTGACGATGCCGCCCTGATCACCCTCGACATGTCCGAGTACATGGAGAAGCACACGGTGAGCCGGCTCGTCGGTTCGCCCCCCGGGTACGTGGGCTACGAGGAAGGCGGCCAGCTCACCGAGGCCGTGCGGCGCAAGCCGTTCTCGGTGGTCCTGTTCGACGAGATCGAGAAGGCCCACCCCGACGTGTTCAACGCCCTGCTCCAGATCCTGGAAGAGGGCCGGCTGACCGACAGTCAGGGCCGGTCGGTCGACTTCCGCAACACCGTCCTGATCATGACCTCCAACCTGGGCACCCAGGACCTGCGCAAAGCCACCCTCGGGTTCGCCAAGAACGACGAGGCGGTCAGCTACGAACGGATGAAGGAGAAGGTCAACGACGCGCTGAAGGTCCACTTCCGTCCCGAGTTCCTGAACCGGATCGACGAGACCATCGTCTTCCACGAGCTCAGCAAGGAAGAGGTCACCGAGATCGTCGATCTGATGATCAAGCGGACCACCGAGCAGCTCGAAGGCCAGGGCATCGGCCTGGAGTTGACGATGGACGCCAAGCGGCTCCTGGCCGAACGGGGCTACGACCCGACCATGGGCGCCCGGCCCCTGCGCCGAGCGATCCAGCGCATGATCGAGGATGTCCTGTCCGAGAAACTGCTCTACAAGGAGTTCCGGGCCGGCCAGATCATCGTGATCGACGTGGTCACCAACGACGCCGGCGAGGAGGAGCTGTCGTTCGTGGCCCACGAGGGCTTCCAGCCCCCCACCACCCCCGAAATGGCCGAAGCCGGCGACTGATCGTCGCCTCCGGCCGGCGAGGAACTCGCCGCCCGGTCTGATCGGAGCAACGGCGTGCACCCCCGGCCCGAGGGCCGGGGGTGCACGCGTTCCCGGCCCCGGTCGGCCCGATCGCTGGTCGGCCCGGCCACCTGCGTGGGCTGGGCCGGACCGGTGGGCCCGCTCCGCCGGCGGTCGCGGTCGGGGGCCGACCGGTGCGGGTCCCCGACCCGGCTCGTCACGGCAGTAGGGTTGGTGCCCGATGCCGTCGCAGCTCACCCGCCCGACCGTCGCCTCGACGGTACGCCTGCTGCTGTTGGCCGCGGCGCTGATCGTCGGCCTGTCCGCCTGCCGGGCCACCGCCGAGGTCACCTCCACCGTGGAACCGGACGGTTCCGGTCGGGTCGAGGTGGTGGTACAGCTCGACCCGGAGGCGTCCGAAGCCCTGATCGACCTCGACATCGACGGTGACGGGCTGCCCCTGGCCGACCTGGCCCAGGCCGGCTGGGAGGTGGAACCCCCCATGACCGCCTCCGACGGGTCGACCACCATCGCGGTGGGGAAGGCGTTCGGCACACCGGACCAGTACGACGAGGTCATGGCCGAACTCAACGGGCCGGACGGTCCGTTCCGGGACTTCACGTTCGTCCGTCGACGGGGGTTCGCCGAAGTCGATTACGCCGTGACCGGCGAAATCGACGTCTCGGACGGCTTCGAGTCGTTCGGCGACACCGGGCTCGAGGAGACGCTCGGCCTCAGTCTCGCCGAGATCGCCACCCGCTACGGGGCCCAACCCCAGGACGTCCAGCTCACCGCGGTGGTCGTGTTGCCCGGCCGGTCCCAGGGGGAACCGTCGGCCGGGGTGATCTCCGACGAGGACGGTGGGCAGGTCAGCGGGCGCTGGTCGACAAGCCTGGCCGACGGCGGCATCACCGACGTGACCCTGGAGACCGGTACCCGACAGGTGGCCGCCCTCGCCCTCCGGGGCATGGCCGTGCTGACCGCGGTCCTGGCCCTCGTGCTCCTCCTGGCGCAACTTCTCCGCATCCTCCGCCCGGACCGGCGTCGGCCCCCGCCCCGCCGGACCTCCACCGTGAACGCTCGGACCTCGCCGAGGCCCGATCCGGCGGTGGCCCCCGATACACCGGCGGACGAGGTGGACGAGCAGGCGGGCCAACCCAGGGTCATGGCCCTCGACGGTCACGGCGTCCTCTACCGGGAAGCCGACGACGTCGGCAACGTCCTGATCCCCTTCGTCCGGGAGCGAGGTTCGAGCCTTCCCGACGAGGAGATCGCGGCCCGGGCCCGGCAGCTCCGCCTCGGCCGCCTCACCTCGGCCGAGTTCTGGGCCCTGGTGGCGGTCACCGGCGAGGCCGACGAGCTCGATGCCGCGTACGTGTCCCGCCATCAACTGTCCCCCGGGGTGATCAAGTACCTGCGGGCCCAGCGCGACGCCGGGGTGCGGGTGGCGTGCATCACCAACGACTGTCAGGCCTGGGCCACCCGCCTCCGGGCCGGTCACAGCCTGGAACGGCTGATCGATCCGTGGGTGATCAGCGGATCGGTCGGGGTGCTCAAACCCGATCGCCCGATCTTCGAGGTGCTCCGACGGGTCACCCGGGAGACCGCATCCCAGATCATGATCCTCGACGATGATCTCACTGTGCTCGATGCCGCCCGCGAGCTGGGTTTCGCCACCCTCTGGTTCGCACCCGGCGGGACCCAGGCCGACGCCCGGGGCCACCGTATGCTCCGCTCCTTCGAGGCCGCGGCCGAGGTGGCCGACGCCCGGTCGCCCCGCCGGTCCGCCCGCTGACCCCCGGACGCCGTCGCTCAGGCCCCGATCAGCGGCCGTCGGGGTGGCAGCCGGGTGTCGTCGTGGCCCCCATGGTGCACGAACAGGCAGCGGGCGATCTCGGCCATGGCCGCCCACTGTCCCGGCTCGAACTCGATCGCCAGGGTCGTCTCGCTGCCCCGGCTGATCGTCCCCCACACCGGGACCGGCCCCCGCGGGGTGACCAGGTCGAACGCCACCTGGCTTCGCTCCGGGAAGTAGATCAGCCCCACCGGCCGGGGGGCGTGCAGGAGGGCCCCGGTGAGTGAGGGCACCTCCAGCTCTCCGACCGACGATCCGACCCGGATCGGCAGCTGGAGCTCATCGAAACGCCGGCCCGCCCGTCGCTCGGAACCGAACCGGGTCGACCCGGCTCGGAGTACCGCCGTTGCGACCATGGCCCCGTTCAGAACCAGGAACCCGGCGGCCACCAGCACCGCGGTGAGCTGGCCGTAGTGAACCGGGGTCAACCCTGCCAGCGTGGCGGCACACCACACCACGCCGACGGTCGCCGCGGCCAGGACGGCCGCCAGCCCCCGCGGGTAGGCGCCGCGGCGTCGCTCGTCACCGGTCCGGCCCGTCGGTGTCACCTGGAACAGGCTGCCGCCCCGCCGGAGCAGGTGTCGGGAGGCGTGGAGGCCCGAAGACAGGCGGTACCAGTCGAACAGGAGACCGGCGCCGAGCCGGTGACGGCCCCGGGACAGGGCCAGCACGGTGGCCTGCTGGCTGGTCAGCACCAGCCCGTACGCAACCACATAGAGAACCACCGGCGCCTGCACCGGGCTGGCCCCGGAGGCGACCACCGCCAGCGCCACCAGCAGGTAGCCGAGGGTGCGGAGCGGTTCGAACCAGCCCGACAGGGTGGCGGCGTACGCTAGCTTCTGACGGCCGCTGAGGCCCCGGTCGGTGAACAGCCGCTCGGTCCGCAGGATCTGCATCGCCCCGGTGGCCCACCGCTGCCGCTGCCGGGAGTAGTCGGCGTAACTGGTCGGGGCCAGGCCCTCGGCCACCACCTCGTCGTGGAACACGGTCCGCCAACCGAGACGGTGGAGCCGGAGGGTGGTGTGGAGGTCCTCGGTGAGGGTCTCGACCGCCACCCCCCTGATGCTGCGCAGCGCCTCCGCCCGCACCACGGCGCTGGTGCCGCACCAGAAGGCGGCCTGGTGGGCGTTCTTGGCCGGCTGTAACACCCGGTAGAACATCGCCTCCTCCTCGTAGGCCCCCAGATGTTCGAACGAGTCGCGGTTGTAGAACGACTGGGGGGTCTGGACGAGGGCCACGTCCGGGTCGTCGAAGTAGCCGATGGTGGCGGTGAAGAGGTTGGGTCGGGGCACATGGTCGGCGTCGAGGACGGCGAACAGCTCGGCTGGGATGGTGGCCAGGGCGTGGTTGAGGTTGCCGGCCTTGGCGTGGCGATTCGTCGACCGGGCCAGATACCGGGCGCCGAGCGCCTCGGCCATCTCGGCCACCCACGGCCGGTTCCCGTCGTCGAGGATCCAGGTGTCGTGGGCGAGATCGACGGCCAGGGCCGCGGTCACCGTGGGCAGCAGGACCTCGGCGTCCTCGTTGTAGGTGGGGATCACGATGGCCAGCCGACGCCCGCTGTGGTGCCGGGGCGCCGCGGGTGGGATCGCGTCGGTCCGCCATGCCGAATAGACGAACAGGGCCAGGCTGACCAGTGTGGCCGCCTCGAGGGCCAGGTAGGGGACGCCGATCCAGGCTGTGCCCAGGGTGATCGTGGAGGTGGCCCGCCAGACCAGATAGACGGTCGTGATCACCAGCGAGGTGACGGCCAGGGCCCGCCGGGCACCGAGGCGTTCGTCGCCGCCGAGCGCGGCGGTCGGCCGGTCCGGCGGGACAGGGCTTGCTCGGCGGTCGAAACGCATTCCCACCATGGATACCGATCCGGCGCCGCCGGCACCCGGGGCGGTCGGACGGGTCCCGGCCGGGGAAAGGTGTGGGCCCGGGATGGAGCGATCGGCCCATCCGGCGGCCCGGGCGTGACTGTCACAGCCGGGCGCCATGATCGACACCATGACCGATCCCACCCCTTCCGACCCGGCCGACCTTCCGGACCGCCCCGCCCGGCCCGCCCGCACGGGCCGGCCCGGCCGTCGGGCCCGGCGGCCCGCCCCCGACTACGTCTGCCGGGCCTGCGGGGCCACCACCGTCGGATGGGCGGGTCGCTGCCCCGCCTGCAACGAGTGGGCCACGATCGAGCCGGTGGTGGCCGGTGCCGGCGCCGACACCCCCGTCCGCTCCCTGGCTTCGGTGGCTGCCGAGCCGGTGTTCCCGGCCCCGTCGGGGGTCGATGAGGTCGATCGGGTGCTCGGCGGTGGGCTGGTGCCCGGTGCGGTCATCCTGCTGGGCGGCGAGCCGGGTATCGGCAAGTCCACCCTCACCCTCCAGCTCGGCGTGGCCGTCGGGGCCACCGGGGCCGGGGTGCTGGTGGTGGCGGGGGAGGAGGCCCCGGCCCAGATCGCGGCCCGGGCCGGCCGGATCGGGCCCATTCCCCCCACCCTCACCGTGATCGACTCGGTGGCCCTGGCCGAGATCACCGGCGCGATCACCGCCGAACGGCCCCAACTGGCCATCGTGGATTCGATCCAGATGGTCCGCCACCATGAGCTCGACAGCCCGGCCGGGTCGGTCGCCCAGGTCAAGGCGGCCACCGAGGCCCTGGCCGAGGTGGCCCAACGCACCGGCACCACCGTGATCCTCGTCGGGCACCTGACCAAGGACGGTTCGCTGGCCGGGCCGAAGGTGGTGGAGCACCTGGTCGACACCGTCCTGTTGTTCGAGGGGGAACGATCGGGGGAGCTCCGCTTCCTGCGCTGCGCCAAGCACCGCCACGGGCCCACCACCGAGCTCGGCCTGTTCGAGATGACCGGTCTCGGGCTCCGGGCCGTCACCGACCCGTCCCGCCGATTCCTCGGTGATCGATGCTGTGACCTGTCCGGCTCGGTGGTGGTGCCCACCCTGGACGGGGCCCGTCCCCTCCTGGTCGAGCTCCAGGCCCTCGCCGTGCCGTCTCAGCCGCCCGCCGGGGGGATCACGGCCCAGGGTCTCGACCGGTCCCGTCTCACCATGATCGGCGCCGTGCTCACCCGCCGGGCCGGCCGGTCCCTGGCCCAGCACGATCTGTTCCTGTCGGCCACCGCGGGGGTCACCGTCACCGAGCCGGGAGCCGATCTGGCTCTGGCGGTGGCGATCGACTCCGCCCTGGCCGACCACGCGGTCCCCCCGGACCTGGTGGTCTGCGGGGAACTCGGCCTCGGGGGCGAGGTCCGGTCGGTCGCCCGTCTCGAACCCCGGCTGCACGAGGCCTACCGGCTCGGGTTCCGGACCGCGGTAGTGCCCGGCTCGGCCCCCGACGGCCCCACCGGGTTGCGTACCGTCCGTTGCGGGTCACTGGTCGAGGCGCTCGACGCGGTGCGTCGCGCCGCCCGCTGACGGGGTGCCGAGCGGTGGCGGACGAGCACGTGGCAACGGTCAACCCGGCCGCAGCCGTGGTGCAACGGCCCGGTGGTCTACCATGCCTGGATGGAATCTCGGGGCGAAGCAGCGCTTCTTCGGGCCATGGCCAGCGTGGCGCCCGGTTCGCCGTTGCGTACCGGCCTCGACCGGATCCTCATGTCCGGGCGGGGGGCGTTGATCGTGGTCGGCGACGGGCCCGAGGTGCTCAACATCTGCTCCGGCGGGTTCCTGCTCGACGCCGCATTCACCCCCCAGCGGTTGTCGGAGCTGGCCAAGATGGACGGCGCCATCATCCTGGCCGAGGACGCCAGCCGGATCGCCCGGGCCAACGTGCACCTGGTTCCCAACCCCAATGTGCAGACCTCCGAGACCGGCACCCGCCACCGGACCGCCGAGCGGGTGGCCCGGTCGCTCGACATCGCCACCGTGGCGGTGTCGGAGTCCCGTAAGGAGATCCAGATCTACGTCGGCGACCAGGTGCATCACCTGTCGTCGGCCAGTCGTCTCCTGGAGCGTTCCAATCAGGCCATCCAGACCCTGGAGCGGTACCGGGCCCGGCTCGACGCCATCTCGCTCAACCTGTCCACCCTCGAGGTCGAGGACCTGGTGACGCTACGGGACGTGGTGGAGGTGCTCCAACGGATGGAAATGGTCGTCCGCATCTCGGCCGAGATCGAACGCAATCTGGTCGAGCTCGGCTCCGACGGTCGCCTCGTCCGCCTCCAGATGGAGGAGCTCATGGTCGGGGTCGCCGACGACCGCCGCCTTCTGGTGGAGGACTACCTCCCCGCCGATCGGGCCTTCGACATCGATGACGCCATGGAGGCGCTGGCCGAGCTGGACGACGAGGGCCTGTTCGATGACGACCTGCTGGCCAAGACCCTGCGGCTGGGTGGACCCGCCTCCGACCTCGACACCACCCTGGAGCCGCGCGGCTACCGCCTGCTGTCGAAATTGCCTCGCATCGATCAGGCCGTGGTCGGCAACGTGATCTCGGCGTTCGGGACCCTGAGTAAGGTGCTCCGGGCCACCACCGACGAGCTGGCCTCGGTTCCCGGTGTCGGGTCGGGTCGGGCCAAGGCCCTCAAGGAAGGCACGGGCCGCCTGGCCGAATCGTCGATTCTCGACCGGTTCTGAGTTGCTCGACCGGCCGAGGCCGTGGGCTCCGGCCTCGGCTCAACGGGCCCGCAGCTCCAACTGGTCGCGATCGAGGATGTGGTAGCGGCGGTCCCGCTGCTCGATCCATCCCAGCCGGACGAACGAGGCGATCGCCTTGTTCACCCGTTCCCGGCTGGCCCCGACCATCCCGGCGAGTTCCTCCTGGGTGACCGGCAGGGAGAAGTCGTCGGCCGAGCCCGCGATCTCCAGCAGCCGTTTGGCCGTCCGGCCGGTCACATCGAGGAACACCGAGTCGGCCAGGACACCGTTCATGACCCGCAACCGGTTGGCCAGGACCCCCACCACGTGCCACAGGTACTCCGGCTGCTTGGTGTACAGATCCTGCAGCGGGTAGTAGGGGATGACCACCACCTCGGACGATTCGAGGGCGCGGGCGTCGGTCGACCGGTTCTCTCCGTCGAACAGTGGCATCTCGCCGAAGAGGTCACCCCGCTCCATCAGGGCCACCACGGATTCACGACCGTCGATCGAGCGGTTCACCATGGCGATACGACCCGAAACCACCACGTACAGTTCCTGCGGGTCGTCGTCCTCGTTGAACAGAACGTCGCCCCGTTCGAGGCGACGCACCGAAC
>JBKDZN010000265.1:0-52190 GCA_047971245.1 Acidimicrobiales bacterium | reverse complement strand
CTGGCGGTTGCAGCAGGACTGCTCGGCGGCGTCGATGATCGGCCGGTAACCGGTGCAGCGGCACAGGTTGCCGGCCAGGGCGTACCGGGCCTCGGTCTCGGTCGGGTGGGGATTGGCGTCGAGCAGGGCCTTGGCCGCCACCAGGAACCCTGGGGTGCAGACGCCGCACTGGAGTGCAGCCCCTTCCAGGAAGCACTGTTGCAGGGGGTGGAGGCGGTTGTGGTCGGCCAGGCCCTCGACGGTGACCACGGTGGCCCCATCGGCCTCGGGGGCGAACACGAGGCAGGAACAGGTGAGCCGGCCGTCGAGCAGGATCGAGCAGGCGCCGCAGTCCCCGGTCCCGCAGCCTTCCTTGGTCCCGGTGAGCCCGAGCTCGTCGCGGAGGGTGTTCAACAGTGATTCCCCGGGGTCGCATAACAGATCGACCTGGTCACCGTTGACGGTGCAGCTGATGTGGGTGCGGGTCATGCCGATCCTCCGGCGGTGGCGTCGTCGTCGTGGTGGTGGTCGGGGCGGGTGGGCGCGGATCGGGCCCGTTCGGCGGCGAGCAGAACGGCCCGGCGGGTGAGGACTCCGGCCACCCGGCGGCGGTAGGCGATCGTGCCCCGCTTGTCGTCGATGGGGTCGGCGGCCGCGGTGGCCGCCGCGGCCGCCGCGTCGAGCGTGGCCGCGGTGACGGGGGCGCCGACGAGGGCCTGCTCCGCCTCGGGAACGCGAACCGCGGTCGGCGCCACCGCACCCAGGGCCAGGGTGGCCGAGCTGCACACCCCGTCGGGGTCGAGCTCGATCCGAGCCCCCGCACCGACCACCGCGATGTCCATCTCGGTGCGGGGGGTGAGGCGGAGGTACGCGTCGGCGGTTCCCGGGCCGGGCCGGTCGACTTCGAACTCGACGATGAACTCCCCTGGCCCCAGACAGGTCCGGCCGGGCCCGGTGGGGACATCGGCCACCGTCACCGTCCGGGTCCCTCCCGGTCCGGCCACGACGGCCCGGACATGGTTGGCGATCATGGCCGGCACCGAATCGGCGGCCGGTGAGGCGTTGGCCAGATTGCCGCCCAGGCTCGACCGGTTCTGGATCTGGTCCGAGCCGATCAGCCCCGCCGCCTCGGCCAGACCGGGAAGTTCGGTCACGAACCCGGTCTCGGCCGTCAGCCGGGCGGTGGGTACCGCCGCCCCGATGACCCAGCGGTCGTCCTCCTCGCGGATCGCCATGAGTCGGGTGATGCGCTTGAGGTCGATCATGGCGGCCGGCTCGGGTCGTCCCGACCGGATCTGCGGGATGACGTCGGTGGCGCCGGCGAACACCCGGGCCTCCGGAAGGTCGGTCAGCATGCTCACCGCCTCGTCCACCGTCGTCGGGGCCAAGTAGTTCACGCGCGCTCCTGTCGGGAACCGTTCGACTGGAGCGGTGCCGCCCGGGTCCCCTCCGGCCGGCACCGCCGGCACGGACGCGCCGACGGTCTCTCTCGACCCGACACGCTAGTGAGGGCGACACGCCCGCCACGATTCCCACGCCGATCCGGTGGGGTCACCCCTGGTCCACCCCGATCGGGTCGGTCGGGCCGTCCCGGCGCGGTGAGGCACCGACCCGGCGCGAATGAGCCCCCTGAATGGGGCACATTTCCTACCGTTATGGTCCGCGCCGCTCAAGGGGGCTCGGGTTACGGTCGCTGTGACATCCGGCCGGTTGAGGGGGCCACGGTAGAGGGTGGCTGGAACTGAGGGCAACAGAGGCGTATGAATGGGCTGGGCACTGTGGAATGACCTGGCGGTCGGGCGGCACCGCTTCGTGGCTTATTCGTTACTCTCAACACTGTTCGCCGAGAGAGGCGCTAGCACCATGAGATCGCAAAACGTGAGTTGTCGCTCCTGCGGGTCGGGACGGTTGGAAGCGGTGCTCGATCTCGGGGAGACGCCGATCGCGAACGGTCTGGTGGCGCCCGACGCGCCGGACCCCGATCCGGTGTACCCCCTGGGGGTGAGTCTGTGTCTCGACTGTGCCCTGGTGCAGCTCACCTGTGATCTGCCCCACGACGCCATCTTCACCCCCGACTACCCCTACCTGTCGTCGTTCTCACCTCTCCTGCTCCAGCACAGCCGGACCCACATCGAGCAGCTCGTCGCCGACCGGGATCTCGGTCCGGACAACTTCGTGATCGAAGTGGCCAGCAACGACGGCTACCTGCTGCAGTATCTGGTGGCCGCCGGTGTGCCGGTGCTCGGGATCGAACCGTCGCCGATCGCCGCGGATGCCGCCCGCGCCCGAGGGGTGCCCACCAGGGAGACCCTGCTGACGGCCGAGACCGCGCTCGAGGTGCGGGCCGACCACCGCGCCGCGGATGTCGTCGTCGCCAACAATGTGCTGGCCCACGTGCCGAACATCAACGACTTCTTCCGGGGGCTGGTCACGCTCCTGGCCGACGACGGTGTTCTGCTGATCGAGAACCCCAGCGTGCAGTACCTCGTCGAAGGAACACTCTTCGACACCATATATCACGAACATTTTAGCTACTTGTCCACGCTTGCGGTCGTGAACCTCGCCGAGCGTCATGGCCTTTATCTCAATGACGTCGCACACTTTCCGCATCTTCATGGCGGAACGCTTCGATGGACTCTTTCGCGTTCGCCGGCCCGGAGTGAAGCGGCGCAATCGAAGATCGACGAGGAGCGCGAACTCGGTCTTGACACGCTCGCCTTCTTTCTCCCCTTGTCGGATCATGTCATGAAGGTGAAAGCCGATCTTCGTCGAATGCTCGAAGAGCTCCGGAACGACGGGAAAACGGTAGCCGCGTACGGATGCTCGGCGAAGGGGGCGACCCTGCTGAACACGATGGGGCTCACCACCAACGAGGTCGCCTACGTGGTCGACCGCAACCCGGAGAAGCAGGGGAAGGCCATGCCCGGGATCCGCTTGCCGTGTGTCGGCCCGGACGAACTCGATCGGCATCGCCCCGATGTCCTGCTCATCCTGGTGTGGAATGTCGCGGACGAGGTCATGGCCCAGCAACGGCCGTTCGCGGCCGACGGAGGCCGGTTCCTCATCCCCCTGCCCACGCCCCGGTTCGCCTGAGATTCGAGCCGGGCCGCAGGTCCTTCGGTGCGGTTGCCCGGCCACCGGGGGTCAGGGCCAACCCAGGAGATCCTCGGCCTGGAGCAGGTCGGCGACGTCCGAGAGCCGGCTCATCGGAAGTCCCGAACGGCGGGAGATTTCGCTGAGTGGTGTCGCACCGTCGGACAGGCTGAGCAACCACAACATCGCCATCTGGGCTTCGCCGGGACTGGGTAACGCTCCGACCGAGCCGTACAGCCCCCGGCGGCCCAGTTGGGGTTCCCCATAGGGTTGAAGATTGCGGTAGGTCCGTTCGGTGTCGAGGGCGTCGGCCACCTGACCCAGGAGGTCGAGCGATTCCGCCAGCCGGTCGGCCCGCACGAATCCCGGGTCGTCGAGCGAGGTGTGGTATTCGGGATAGGTGCCGTGCACGGCCCGGCCGAGACGGCCGGCGGCGAGACCGAACCCGAGCGAACCGTACTGGCGCTCGTCGTAGCCGTAGGGTGAGAAATCCAGCAGGGTGTGGTCGTAGCCACTTCCCGCCAGCACCAGCTCGACCACCCGGTCGATCCAGGTCGTCCCGACCCGGGTCCGCTTCCAGTGGAACGGGGCGGTGTCACCGAGCCCGGTGAGCACCAGCACCCCCCGGTTGCGTTCGAGGACCTCGGGATGGTCGGCCCGCTGCCGGGCCAGCCAGGTGATGGCCCCGATGGTGCCGGGAACGAATACGAACCGCCAGGTCCGCCTGAGCCGGCGCCGGGTCAGCTCGTCGGCCAAGGCCGCGGCCAGGACCAGCCCGCTGAGGTTGTCGTTCGCCAGGCTCGGATGGCAGACATGGGTCGACACCAGGATCTCTTCCGGACCGGCCCCCGGGATCACCAGCTCCCCGTAGCTGAGGCTGCCCCCGGCCCGGTGTTCGGCGTCGACGACGGCCCGGTAGCGGCCCTCCCCTAGATCCTGGCGCACCGTGTCGGCCAGGCCGAAGCCCCAGGTCGGCTGATAATAGCTGGTCCGGTAGGGGATCGCGGTGGGGCGGTCGGGCAACGAGAACAGGTGCTCGTCGAGCGCCCCCCGATCGAGGCCGGTGTCCACCCCGATCGAGTAGTTGACCACGTGCAGGGTCGACACGTCGGTGTCGGCCACCACCGAGCCGTCGGGATCGATCAGGCGGGCGCCCCGGAACACCCACTCGACGGGGACCGTCCAGTCGAGCACCGGGGTGCCCGACGGGACCTCGACGGACTCGATGGGCGCCATCGCCGCCAGGTGGCGGAGGGTCTGCCGCACACCGTCCCCGGTGATGCTCCGCATCAGCGGGTACAGCTCGACGATGTGACGGTGGAGCTCCTCGCCGGTCATGGACGCCCCACACTACCGATTGTCCCGCGGCCTCGTTCCCGGCCGACGGTGGGACGGTCTACCCGCGATCGGCCCATGGCGACCGACCCGGGGCCAGCCGCAGGGGGTGGGGTTGCCGGTAGAGGCTGTAACCCCCCTTGGGGACGACCAGGATCGGCACGGCGGCGTGGGTGTCGGGCCGCAGCCGTTGGTCGATGGCGGCCCGGAGCTCCCAGGTCACCTGGATCACCTTGCCGTCGTAGGAGATCGGGACATTGTCCGGCACGGTGATCTCCAACGGGAACGCCGTGGCGCCCACCGTGTCGTTGGGGAGGTTCAGGCGGACGGCCTGGCCGCTGATGACCGTGCCGTCACCGTGGGTGCGGTAGCGGAGTTCCACGAACAGGCCGGAGCCGGTGGGTGTGTTCGCGGTGCGGATGAGCTGTCCCCGGAGGCGGCCGCCCAGTTCGACCAGACCCGATTCGACGGTGAGCAGCAGGGGGGCCGAACCCCCGCGGCCACCGAGGGGACCGGCCGGGTGGGGGCCCGGTCGAGGGGCTGGTGTCGGCGCTGCGATGTTGTCGACCAGGGCCGGGTCGATGGTGGCCCAGACGTCGAGGGGGAAGGACTCGGTGGTCTCGGGATGGTTGGGGGCGGCCACCGTGACGTCCAGGGTCCAGCCGATCTCGTTGTCCTCGAGGTGCAGGGTGGGCCCGCCGCCGTCCACCGGAATGGCCAGGTCGATCGCGGCCGCCACGCCGTGGTCGGTCGGGGTGATCGTGACGGGCAGGCGGGCCCGGTACACGGTGGCGCGAGAGACGCCGGACCCGTCCTGCTGGTGGACGGTAGCCTCCTCCACACAGGTCAGATGGGCGGTGACGGTCGTCGCGGCCACGGCGGCCCGCCGCTTGCTCCGGATCCGGAACGGCACCTCGGCCGTGGACCCCAGCAGCAATGGTGCGTGGGGCAGGTCGATCTGGGCCGGTTCCCAGGCCGCGGCCTGCCGGATCCCCCGCAACAGCGGTACCGCCAGGGTGGCGAGCACGACGGCGACGCCCACGGTCAGCCACCCGGCCAGGTGTCGAAAGGGCGAGAGGACCACCAGGAGGATCAAGAACCCCAGGAGCACCGCGATCGCGACCACGCCGGCACACCCGACCCCCAGCGAACGCCGTTCGGAGCGGACCCCGCGACCCGATGGTGGACTCGGTCGGGGCGGCGGGGGGGCGTGAGCCATCACGGAAACCTAGTGGCCCCACCCACACCGGATCGCCCCGCCCCCGCACCGACGGTCATATGTCACAACGATCTGCTTCTGTTTGCCCAGGTCAGAAGGGTGAAGCGGCAACAAACTGGAACAGCGATGGGCGTGATTGGTACGGTTGATCCGATATCTCGAAACGGTCTGGGGGGACACGTGCGAGAGCCGATACTGGCAGTCGAGGGTCTGCGGACCCGGTTCCGAACTCGTATGGGGGAGGTTGATGCGGTGAGCGACGTCAGCTTCGACGTCGCTCCCGGGGAGACCGTCGCCCTGGTCGGGGAGTCCGGCTCGGGCAAGAGCGTCACCGCGTTGTCCATCCTCCGGCTCCTCGAATCCACCGGCGAGATCGCCGCCGGATCGATCGTGTTCGACGGGGAGAACCTGCCCGAACTCAGCGAGAAACGGATGCGGGACATCCGGGGCCGGGACATCTCCATGATCTTCCAGGACCCGGCCACCTGCCTCGACCCGGTCTACACCGTCGAGGACCAGCTGGTCGAGACCATGATGCTGCACGGCACCCACTCCCGACGTTCGGCCCGGGAACGGGCGCTCGAGCTGCTCCGCCAGGTCAAGATGCCCGACCCCGAGACCCGGCTCGGCAACTATCAGCACCAGCTGTCCGGAGGCCAACGCCAACGGGTGATGATCGCCATGGCCCTGGCCCTCGAGCCTCGGCTCATCATCGCGGACGAGCCGACCACCGCGTTGGACGTCACCGTTCAGGCCCAGATCCTCGACCTGCTCCGTCAGCTGCAGGACGAGAGTGGGGCCTCGGTCCTGTTCGTCACCCACGACCTCGGGGTGGTGGCGGAGATGGCCGACCGGGTCGTCGTGCTCTACGCCGGTCAGGTGGTGGAGCGGGGCACGGTCCGCCAGGTGCTCACCGAACCCCGCCACCCCTACACCGAGGCGCTGATGCGCTCCATGCCGGGAGCCGCGGCGGACCACGGGGAACGGCTCACCCCCATCCAAGGGGTGGTGCCGTCACTGTTCGCCATGCCGTCGGGCTGCCGCTTCGCGCCCCGGTGTGCCCTGGCCATGAACCGGTGCCGCGAGGAGGAACCACCCTTGTTCGTCCTCGACGGTGATCGACGCAGCCGGTGTTGGCTCCAGGAGGACGATGCACTCGTCGGCGTGGTCGGTCCGTCCGTGGTCGCCACCGATCCGAACCCGGTGGTGATCACATGACCGCAGCACCGCCGGCCGGCGCCGCCGCCGACCACCAGGTCCTCGACCCGGTGATCCAGGTCGAGGACCTGGTGGTCCACTTCCCGATCAAGCGGGGCCTGCTGCAACGCACCGTCGGGCATGTCCGAGCGGTCGACGGCATCAGCTTCTCCATCCCCCGGGGGACCACCCTGGCCCTGGTCGGCGAGTCCGGTTGTGGCAAGACCACCACCGGGCGATGCATCCTGCGCCTGCTCGACGCCACCGGCGGGACGGTCCGGTTCGAGGGCACCGACCTGGCCGGCCTGGATCGGTCCGAGCTGAGGTCGCTGCGCCGCCGGATGCAGGTCATCTTCCAGGACCCGTACAGCTCGCTCGACCCCCGGATGACCACGGGCGACATCGTGGGCGAAGGCCTCGAGGTCCACCGGATCGGTTCGGCCGCCGAACGTCACGATCGGGTGGTGGAGCTGTTGGAGCTGGTGGGTCTGTCCGGCAACGATCTGCGGAAGTACCCGCACCAGTTCTCGGGCGGCCAGCGGCAGCGCATCGGGATCGCCCGGGCCCTGGCCACCGAGCCGGACCTGATCGTCTGCGACGAAGCGGTCTCCGCCCTCGACGTCTCGATCCAGGCCCAGATCCTCAACCTGTTGGCCGACCTGCAGCGGGAACTGGACCTCACCTTCCTGTTCATCACCCACGACCTCAACGTCGTCCGCTACATCTCGCACCGGGTGGCCGTGATGTACCTCGGTCAGGTGGTGGAACTGGCCGACACCGAGACCTTGTTCACCCGGCCCGCCCATCCCTACAGCCAGGCGTTGCTGTCGGCGGTGCCCACCCTCGACGTCGACGTCGCCCGCTCGAAGCGTCGGGTCCGGCTCGAGGGTGACGTGCCCTCGCCGTCCGCGCCACCGTCGGGCTGCCGGTTCCACACCCGGTGCCCCCACGCCCGCTCGACCTGTGGGGACGTCGAGCCGGAAATGATCGAGATCGGCCCCGGTCACCAGGCCCTGTCCTGCCCCGAGATCACCGAACAGGCGGCCCGTACCGGCTGGAACGGGGCCCAGGCCCCGGGAGGAGAGGCCCGATGATCGAGTTCGTGGTTCGCCGGCTGCTGTCCGGGCTGCTGGTCATCTTCCTCCTCTCCACCGTGCTGTTCTTCGTCATGCGAGCGGTGCCGGGCGATGTGGTGCGACTGCAGCTCGCCGACGCCGGATCGGTATCACCCGAGCGGATGGCCGAGATCGAGGCCCAGCTCGGCTTGGACAAGCCGGCCTACGAGCAGTACGGCGTCTGGCTCGGTGGGGTGGTCCGCGGTGACCTGGGTGACTCGCTGTGGGAGCGCCGTTCGGTGAGCGGGATGATCGCCGAACGCTTCCCGGTCACCCTCCAGCTCGCCCTCATGGCCATCGTGATCGCCATCGTCCTCGGCCTGCTCATGGGGGTGGCCTCGGCCATCCGGCGAGGTTCGGCGGTCGACAACGTCCTCCGGGTCACCTCGGTGTTCGGGCTGTCCATCCCGAACTTCTTCCTCGCCCTGCTGATGATCACGTTCCTCTCCGCGGCCTTCAACTGGGTGGCCCCCCTCGGCTACCGGAGCCTGACCGAGGATCCGTGGGTCAACCTGCAGCAGATGGCCCTGCCCGCCATCGCCCTCGGGATCGGTGTGGCCGCAGCCATCGCCCGCCTCACCCGGTCGTCCATGCTGGAGGTGTTGGGGTCCGACTTCATCCGTACCGTGCGGGCCAAGGGGGCCACCCAGCGGGTCGTGAACTTCAAGCACGCGCTGCGGAACTCGATGATCCCCATCGTGACCCTCCTCGGTCTCCAGGTCGGCGCCCTGCTCGGCGGCACCGTGATCCTGGAGAACATCTTCGGGCTCCCCGGGATCGGGCGGATGGTCTACACCGCGGCCAATCAGCGGGACTACCCCGTCATCCAGGCCGCCGCCGTGCTGTACGGCAGCGTGTTCGTCATGGTCAACATCGCGGTCGACGTGGCCTACGGCTGGATCGACCCCCGAATCAGGGAGAGCTGAGATGGCCGCCGTCACCGAGGATTTCGTCCCGCCGGTTCCGTCATCGGCGCCGGAACCGGACCCGACCACCGCCACGACCCCGACCGGTCGCTGGGGCCGGTTCTGGTTCAGTTTCAAGCATTTCGTGCGGAGCCAGCCGCTCGGGGTGATCTCGGCGGTGATCATCCTGATCCTGTTGCTGGCGGCCATCTTCGCCCCGGTGCTGGCCACCCAGGACCCCAACATGCTGGGGCGCCGGAGCCAGCTCGACCCGCCGTCGATGGAGCACTACTTCGGCACTGACGAGCTCGGGCGCGACATCTACAGCCGGGTCCTGTACGGCTCACGGATCTCCCTCATCGTCGCCACCACCACCGTGGTCGTGGCCTCCGTGTTCGGCACCCTCCTCGGGGCGGCGTCGGGCTTCTTCGGAGGTGCAGTCGACCAGATCATCCAGCGGGTGGTCGACGCGGTGATGTCCATTCCGGTGATCATCCTGGCCCTGTTCATCGTGGCCCTGATGGGTTCGAGCCTCCGTAATGTGGTGGTCGCCCTGGCCGTGGTGTACATCCCCCGCTTCGCCCGGATCGCCCGGGGTGAGATGCTCCGGGTCAAGAACGCCGAGTACGTGGTGGCCGCCGACGCCCTCGGGTCCAAACCGTGGCGGACCATCCGCCGGCACGGCATCCCCAACATCGTGGCCCCGCTCATCATCCTGGCCAGCCTCACCTTCGGCCAGGCCATCATCGCCGAAGCGGCACTCAGCTTCCTCGGAATGGGTGCCCCCATCACCGACCCGTCGTGGGGTCAGATGCTGTCCCGGGCCAGTGAGTACACCCGGGTTGCCTGGTGGGGGGTGCTGTTCCCGGGGGCGGCCCTGAGCCTGGCCGTGCTGGCGTTCAACCTTCTCGGCGACTCCTTGCGTGATCACCTGGATCCGAAGCTCGTCCGCTGACCCACCGGCCGCGGCCTGAGCCGTCCCCGGCATCGACGCCCGGCCCCGAATCCGGTCCCGGGCGCGCCCACCTCGGCGCGCCCGGGATGTGAACCATCGGAACCAACAAGGGAGAGGAATGATGGAGAAACCACGGAGGTGGGCCAGGATCCTGGCCCTGCTGGCTGCCCTCAGCCTGCTGGCCGCGGCCTGTGGGGGCGGATCGGACGATTCGGCCGATCCCGAGGGCCCCGACACCGAGGCCGGCGAGACCCAGGCGGACTTCGCCGAACAGGCCCGAGCCCAGCAGGAGGGGGCGGACCCGGACGACTCGGCCAAGCTGCAGGGGAGCGGAGCCCCGGTCCGGGGTGGGACCCTGGTGTTGTCCGGGCCGTCCGACATCGGCAACCTCGACCCCATCACCTCCCCGTCGTTCAACACCCAGTACCGGGTGGGGCTGGTCTACCAGCGGCTCATCACCTTCGAGACCGGGCCCGACATCGGCTACACCCAGCAGGTCCTCAAACCCCAGCTGGCCGAGAGCTGGGAGATCTCCGACGATTCCCTCACCTACACCTTCCATCTCCGCGAGGGGGTGACCTGGCAGAACAAGTCGCCGGTCAATGGCCGGGCCTTCACCTCGGCGGACGTGAAGGCCACCTTCGACGCGATCATCGCGGGCGGCCACCAGGGCAACCTGCTGGAGCGGGTCGAATCGGTGGAGGCACCCGACGACCTGACCGTGGTCATCCACCTGTCGGCCCCGTTCGCCCCGCTGCTGAACAACATGGCCAGCCACTTCATGTGGATCCTGCCGGCGGAAGCCTTCCAGGACGGGTACGACCGCAACACCACCGTCATCGGTACCGGGGCGTTCATGTTGGATTCCCGGGAGGTGGATGTCTCCACCAAGTTCGTGGCCAATCCCGACTATTGGGAGCTCGGGACCGACGGTGAACCGCTCCCCTACCTCGACGGTGTCGACTTCGTCACCATCAACGACACCCAGCAGGTGGTGGCTGCGTTCAGCGCCGGCGAGATCGACATCATGACCAACGGGATCCCCAAGGAGCTCCGGTCCCAGCTCATCGCCGACACCCCGGAGGCCTATCACGGGGAGTGGATCGACGCCGGCATGGGTCAGGTCGGGGTGAACATGGACCGTGAACCGTTCAACGACATCCGGGTCCGTCAGGCCATCTCCATGGCCATCGACCGGGAGGGCATGGGGACCACCATCCGTGGTGGCGGCACCATCCCGTCGAACGTGTCCCCGGCCATGTCCGACTACACGATCGACGAGGCGGAACGGACCGAGTTCCTGACCTACGACCCTGAAGGGGCCAAGGCGTTGCTGGCCGAGGCCGGCTACCCCGACGGGTTCGACGTGGACATGATCGCCACCGAGCAGTATGGGGCGCTCTACACCCAGCAGGCCGAGTGGCTGGTCGAGGACCTCCGAGCCATCGGCCTCAACGTCAACCTGGAACTGCTCGACTACTCCACCTACATCGGGTCCCGCTGGCCCGACAAGGAGTACGACCTCCAGTTCGGGCCCCAGACCCCGTTCCTGGAGCCCGACGAGTGGCTGCGGGGCCAGATGCACACCGACGGGGGGCGCAACTGGTACAACATCAGCGATCCGACCCTGGACGGGATGCTCGAGGAGCAGCTCGGCATCCTCGACCCCGAGGAACGGGCCGACAAGATCAAGGAGATCCAGCGGTACGCCCTGGAGAACGTCATGGACCCCATCCCGGTGTGGACCGTCCTGACCCAGTGGAGCTACGCCCCCGAGGTCAAGAACTTCTACCGGCAGGCCTCCTACGGGTTCCCCGGTCTCCCGTACGCTTATCTGGAACCCCAGTCGTGATCGGCTCGAGCCGGTCGAGCTGGTCGGCGGTGGCCCGGTACCCGACCTCGATCAGGGCTTCGGTCCGGCTGTAGTCGAACGAGCTCAGCGTGGCCGGGGTGACTCCGGGGAGCCGGAGCACCTCGGCCCGTTCGGGCCCGTCGGGCAGGTCACTCGACCGCTGGTTGAGGATCGACACCGTGGTCGCGTTGAACACCGCCGCCGTCGGCCCGTTGGGCGGTCGGGGGGCGGTGGGTACCACGTCGAGGACGATCAGGCTGCGGGCGCCGGCGGCGACCGCCTGACGCAGCGGCAGGTTGGCGCTGATGCCCCCGTCGATGAAGCGCCGATCGCCCAGCGTCACCGGGGGGAACACCCCGGGGATGGCGGCCGACGCGGCCAGGGCCGGGCCCAGGGCTCCGTCGGTGATCACCTCGGGACGGCCGGTGGCCGCATCGGTGACCACGACGCCGAGCGGTACGGCGGCCTGGGCGAAGGTGGTGATCGGGAGCCAGGACCCGATGGCGGCCCGGAACCCCGACGGGTGGACCAGGGAACGCCGGGTCCGGACGATGTTCCACACCCCACGGAGGCGGCTGCCGTTGCCGCACAGCCGGAGCCACCCCAAGCCCGACCAGATCTCGGTCAGCCGGGCCGCGGCCCGGTCCGGATCGGCGGCCACCATGGCACCGTTGAGGGCGCCCACGGAGGCTCCGACGACCAGGTCGGGCCGGATGCCGCGTTCGCTCAGCGCCCGGATCATGCCCACCTGGGCGGCACCCCACGCCCCACCCCCGGACAGGACGAAGGCCAACGGCCGGGGTCCGTCCACCGGGTTCAGCGGACGATCTGGTCGCGGATGCCGGTCATCCACGCCTCGGCCTCGGCCACGGCCCGGGTGGCCTCGGCCCGCAGGGACGGCGACGTCGTGCCGTCGGCCGGGTAGCTGCCCAGGAACTTCACGTCGGCGTGCTTGGCCCGCACCGCCCGGAGGGCGTCGGCCACCACATCGTCGCCGATATGACCGATCAGGTCGGCGATGAAGCAGTACTGGCCGAGGGTCCGCTTCACCGGGCGGGAGGTCAGATTCGACAGGCTGATGTTGCGGGCCGAGAACTCCTCCAGGATGGCGACCAGGGATCCGGGACGGTCGATCCGCTGATGCAGCACCACCGTGGTCTTGTCGTGGCCCGTGGGAGCCGGGATCCCCGACGGGCCCACCAGCAGGAACCGGGTCTGGTTCCCGGAATGGTCGGCCACGTCGCTGACCAGGACCTCGAGCCCGTAGAGCTCGGCCGCCCGGGCCGGCCCGATCGCGGCCAGGCCCGGTTGGTGGGACGCGGCCTCGGCCGCCTCGGCCGTGGAGTTGGCCGCCTTCACCGGTACGTCGGGCAGTTCTTTGTGGAGGAAATTCCGGCATTGGGCGTTGGCCACCGGGAAGCTCGACACGGTGGTCACCCCTTCGAGCGTGGTACCCGGCAGGGCCATCAGCTCGAGTTGGACGTCGAGCACCACCTCCCGCTGGATCAGGAGATCGTGATCGAAGGCGAGGCCGTCGAGGGTGACGTTGACCGTGCCCTCGATGGCGTTCTCGATGGCGACGAACCCGAGGTCGACCTCGCCCTCCACGGTGGAGGCGAGGACGTCGAAGAATCGAGGCAGGGGACGGAGGTCGGCCTCGGCCAGGTCGGCCTGGCCGAGGAGGGCCTGCTCGGTGAAGGTTCCGGCCGGCCCGAGATAGGCGATGCGGGCCTTGCGCCCTGGCCGCGGGTTCGGTCTGCTCACAGTACGAGCGTAGAGTGACGACATGGACGGTCCTCTGTATTTCCGCCAGCTGCTGAGTGGTCGTGACTTCGCGGGCAACGACATGATCGCCCAACAGATGGTCAACTTCAGTTACCTCATCGGAGACCGGGACACCGGTGAGGCGGTCGTGGTCGATCCGGCCTACAACCCGGCCGACCTGTTGGCGGTTCTGGCCGAGGACGAGATGCGGCTGGTCGGGGTGCTCGCCACCCACTACCACGCCGACCACATCGGCGGTTCGATGATGGGCTACGACGTCGCCGGGATCGCGGAGTTGCTGGAGCATGTCGATGTTCCCGTGCATCTCCAGCGGCCCGAGGTCGAGTACGTCACCAAGACGACCGGGGTCCAGGCCGACTCGCTCACCGGGCACGACTCCGGTGATGTGGTGTCGGTGGGCCAGGTCGACATCGAGCTGATCCACACACCGGGTCACACCCCAGGCAGCCAGTGCTTCCTGGTGCGCGATCACCTGGTGTCTGGCGACACCCTCTTCCTCGACGCCTGTGGCCGCACCGACCTACCCGGCGGCAGCCCCGAGGAGCTGTTCCGCTCCCTTCACGAGCGCCTGGCCCGGGTGCCGGACACGGCCGTGCTCTACCCCGGCCACCGCTATTCGAACGACGACCACCAGTCGATGGGCCAGACCCGCCAACGCAACATCGCCTACAAGGTCGACAACCTCGACCGTTGGCTCACCTTCTTCGGGCACTGATCCATCGGGCGCTGATCCATCGGTTGCCGACCGTCGGTGGCCCGGGTCGTTCGGACAGGGGGCCTGGGCAAATCGACTCCAGTTCCCGGGAGCGGCTCAATCGTGCGATCCCGCCCGCCGATCCGGACAGGGTGAAGAACGGGACTGACACTGTTGCTCTCCGACGGTCGGACGCCACCACCACCCGTGGCCGGTGGGGTCGTCGCCGTACCGATCGCCGTGACGACATCGAGGTGACCGCGGGCCCCGCCGAGGACGACGGTGAGCTGATCACCCACTACCGGCTCCAGGTGGAGGCCCTCGAACTGGAACTGGCCGAGCTGCGGGAACTGATCGACCGCATGGTCGTCGACGACACCGTCGTCGCCGGTCGGGGGCCGTTCACCCCATCCGCCTTCGCCCTGTCCGATGATGACGACGAGGCGCGGGCGTTCGACGCCTTCTACCACGCCTACGATGGGTCGCATGCCAAGACCCGAAGGTTCCTGTTGGGCTGAACCCCACCGGGGGGAGGCCGCGCGCCGGGCCTCGAACGGGCGTGAACCGGCCCGCCGGTCCGGAGCCGGCCGGGTGTCGATCGGTCTGGTGCTGAGCGGGCTGATCATGGCGGCCACGGTGCTTCCCGCCGCGGCCGAGGCCCCCTCCGCCCTGGTGGGCGATCTCGCCGCCGACGGGGTGTACATCGCCCCGGAACGGACCGATCTCGAGGAGGGACCGCTGGTGGCTGCGGTCAACGAGGCCCGGGCCGGCGGCGTGGAGCTGGTGGTGGTCGCCCCGCTCGATCCCGAACCCGACCCGCGTGCGTTCGCCCGGCGGGTCCAGGAGGCCACCGACGTTGACGCGGCGATGATCTTCACCGACGACGGCCAGATCGCGGCCTACGCCACCGATGACCTCAAGAACGGCAACACCCGGGCCCTGGCCGCGGCGGCGGCCGCGCCCGACCCGGCTGCCGCGGTCACCGCCTACGAGACGGAACTGCTGACCGAGCCGAGCGGCGGGTTCCTGGGCGTGGTGATCACGGTGGTGGTGCTGATCGGTGTCCTGGTGGCGGCCCTGGTCGCCGCCGTCATCCTGGAGCAGCGGCTCCGCCAGGCCCGCCTGACCTCGGCCTGAGCGCGCGGGGGTCCCGGATCCATGCGTTATGGTCTCTCCTTGGCGATCGCCGAGCACGTTTCCGGGTGCATGCGGCGTAGACGAGGATCGAGGCCATGGCTGAACCGAGCGACGATATCGACCGGAAGACGACCGCCCCCGAGGGTCGCCCGGCCCGAGGCGGTCCGTCGCTGGCCGAGGACCAGCCCGACGAGCTGCCCGCCCTGCTGGCCATCGCGGTCGGTATCGCCGTGATCGCGGTTCTCCTGGTCCCCATGGGGACCTCCGCTCTGACCACCACGTCCGAGACCGCGGTGGTGGTCAGCGAATCCGCCGACGGGGAAACCACCGTCGAACTCATCGAGCTCGATCTGGTCGAGATGAACGGCCTGTTGATCGACGCCGGTTTCACCGATATCGCCATCACCGCGGACGGGTCCACGGTGACCGCTCGTGGGGGGGTGGCCGGCGAGGACGAGCGGGCCGCCGTGATCGCCGCCCTGGCCGGTATGGAGGGCGTCGAGGAGGTCATCGACGAGCTGCAGATCGACGGCGAGACGGGGACCGGCACGGCGGCCACCGAGCCGTCCACGGTCAGCGCCCAGGCCGATCAGACCAGCATCATCCTGGAGGGCGTGGTCCCCACCCAGGACACCGCGGATGCCATCGAGGCCGCGGCGGTCTCCCTGTACCCCACTGAGGGCCAGGTCGACAACCAGCTGACCGTCGACGCCGCGGTGGCCACGCCGGTGACGATGACCGTTGTCGGCAGCCTCACCGACCAGGCCCTCTACAACGGGCTCAGCGCCGGCTTCGGCGGCATCACCGGCGTGGAGGTCGACACCTCCGGCCTCACCCTCGAGGCGTCCAGCACCCTCGAGACCGAGCTGAACTCCCTGGCCCCGATCGAATTCGCCTCCGGCTCGGCCCAGATCCTGCCCGCCTCGGAGCCGGTGGTCGATCAGGCGGCCGCGTTCCTCACCCAGAATCCCGACGCCGTGGTCGAGGTGGGTGGTCACACCGACAGTGTTGGCGACGAAGCGGCCAACCAGACCCTCAGCCAGGCCCGGGCCGATGCGGTGACCGCCGCGTTGGTGGCCCGTGGGGTCACCAACGAGCTGCAGCCCCAGGGCTACGGGGAGTCCCGCCCGGTGGAGAATCCGGACGACACCCCGGAGAAGCAGCAGGCCAACCGACGGATCGAGTTCCGCGTCATCTCGGACTGAGGGCCGGTCACCGGCTCCCCGGCCCCGGCCCTGGCGTTCCGGGGCCGTGCTCGGTGAGCCAGGCGTACATGGCGATGCCGGCCGCCACCCCGGCGTTGATGGAGCGGGTCGAGCCGTACTGCGGGATCGACCGGCACTGGCTCAACACGGCGCGCATGGGCTCGGAGAGCCCCGGACCTTCCTGACCGAACACCAGGACGCAGGCCCGGGGGAGCGGCGAGGACGGCAACGGCGTCGAGCCCGGCAGGTTGTCGATCCCCACCAGTGGGAGGTCCGCCGCCGCCGCCCACCCGACCAGGTCGTCCACCGTGGCGTGGTGGTGGACGTGCTGGTACCGGTCGGTCACCATCGCCCCCCGGCGGTTCCAACGTCGCCGGCCCACGATGTGCACCTCGGCGGCCAGGAAGGCGTTGGCCGATCGGACCACGGTGCCGATGTTCATGTCGTGCTGCCAGTTCTCGATGGCGACATGGAACGGGTGGCGGCGCTGGTCGAGATCGTCCCGGATGGCGTCCACCGACCAGTAGCGGTACCGGTCGACCACATTGCGGCGGTCGCCGCCGGCCAGCAGCTCCGGATCGAATCGAGGGTCCTCGGGCCACGGGACCGGATGGGGACCGACCCCGACCGGATCGTCCTGGGGGAGCTCAGGCGGTGAAGTCGGCCGGCCGGGCATCGGTGACGGTGACGAGCTCGGCCGGATCGACGGCGAACACATGGCGGGGGGTGCCGGCCGCGGCCCACACCTGATCGTGTTCGAGCAGGGTGGGGTCGATCCAGGTGCGTACCGGCGCGGGATGACCGATCGGTGCCACCCCGCCGATGGCGTAACCGGTCGCCTCCCGAACCCGGTCCGGGTCGGCCCGGCGGCAGGCGGTCACCCCGGCCAGGGCGGCCAGGGCGTCGGTGTCCACCTGGTTGGCCCCGCTGGTCAGGGCGAGGACGATCTCGCCGTCGGCGTCGAAGATCATCGACTTCACGATCTGGGCCACGTCACAGCCCACCGCGCCGGCCGCGTCGGCGGCGGTTCGGGTGCCGTCGGGGTACTCCACCACCTCGATGGTGAGCCCCAGATCGCCGGCGGCGCGCCGCACCCGCTCCACGCTCGTCGCTATGTCGGATCGACTCATCACGAGAACCGTAGCGGGAGCACCCGTGGGTTCTTTCACCAGGGTGGGAGGGCTCATGATCACCCGGCCGGATCCGATGGCGAACCATGATGCAATGGAACCGGATCGGTGTGGTCCTGGTGGTCGTGGTGGTGTCGTTCGCCTATTCGCTGAGCCACCTGCCCGAGCCCGGTCCCCGTCGGATCACCCTGCCGGACCGGTCGCCGGTGGAGGCCATCGAGGCGGCCACCGAGGAGTCGGCGGCCGCGGAGCCACCCGACGAGCTCGGCATCAGCTTCCCCGCCGGGGTGTTCCTGGTCTCGGCCCCATCCGACCCCGACGCCGCCGCGGCCGACAATCGGATCCGGCCCCGCCGACCCGAACTGGGTGAGGACACACCATTGCCATCGGGGGTCACCCCCGTGGCGGAGACCCTGCCGCTGGGCCGGGTCGAGCCGGGCCTGTACGCCACCGGGTTCGACACCGAGGGGTGCCGCTACGAGCTGTGGCGCATGATGGCCGACCGTCACCCAGGGGTGATCGGGGAGGAGGCGCTGAGCGACGGTCGCCTGCTCGTCACCATCGACGGGGTGGAGCCGGACTGGTTCGCCTCGGCCGCGGAGTGCGGCCGGTGGGTGGCGTGGACGCCGTTGGCCCAACCCCTCACCCGGGCCGACGACGGCGACTACTGGACCGGCGACCTGGCCGTCGGTGAGTGGACCGTGCCGCCCGGGTGCCGGTGGGAGAAGGTGGTGGCGTTCCGCGGGGTCCAGGTTCTCGATGTGATCGACTCCGGGGCGACCGGCGAACCGCTGATCGTCGACGCCGAGACCACCGGGGTCCGGATCCGGGGGTGCCAGCTGGCCATGGAGCTCGGCGGGCGGCCCGCCTGAGCCGGCCGACGCCTCCCCTGGCCGGTTTTCAGATGACGACGCCGGTGGGGTCCTGACCGGCGTCGAGCATGGCTCGCCGGACTCGGACGGGCAGCAGGAGGGCCAGGCCGATCGCGAAGAAGGCGACGAGGGAGAGCAGGGCGAGCCGTTGGGATCCCACGAGCTGGTTCACCAATCCGAACACGAGTGGTCCCAGCCATGAGGTGCCACCGGCCGCGATCTCGTAGAAACCGAAGTACTCGGCCTCCTGACGGGCGGGGATCATCTGGGTGTACAACGACCGGCTCAGCGACTGTGCCCCGCCGAGGACCAGGGCGAGCATGACCCCCATGACCCACAGTTTCGGGATCGAGTCCAGGTCGATGAAGGCGTAGACCACCAGGCCGGTCCAGACCGACAGGTTGATCACCAGGCCCCGCTTGGCCCCGATCCGTTGGGCCAGCCGCCCGAAACCGAGCGCGCCGGGGACGGCGACGAACTGGATCGTCAGGACCAGCAACAGCAGGGTGCTCGGTTCGGCGTCGAGCTCGTCGGCGGCGAAGACCGTGGCCACGGCGAGCACGGTTTGGATGCCGTCGGTGAACACCAGGTACGCGATCAGGTACCGGAGCGCCTCGGGGTAACGCGACCGCATCTCGGCCAAGGTGCCGAACACGCCACGGAACCCGGTCCGTAGCCAGCCCTCACCGGGGGGACGGTGGCGTGACGCCGGCCGGGGCCGCAGCAGTCGACCCGGGAACAGGGCGAACCATGCGGCGCACCACACGCCGGTGGCGCCCAGACTGATCCGCACGGCCAGGCCGGTGTCGTCCATCAGGGTGATCACGGCCACATTGACCAGCAGCCACAGGCCGCCGCCCAGGTAACCCACGGCGTAGCCCTGAGCGCTGACCCGGTCCCGGCCCGCCGGTGGGACGATCTCGGGCAGGAGCGAGTTGTAGATCACCGACGCGGCGGCGAAGGCCAAGGCGGCCAGGACGAACAGGATGCCGCCGAGGAGCACCGTGGTCGTGGTGATGAGGAACATGGCCGCCACCAGGGCACTGCCTGTGTAGGCGAGGGCCATGAGGAGTCGCTTCTTGTGGGGGGTGTGGTCGGCCACGGCGCCGACCAGGGGAAGGATCGGGATTTGGGCCAGCGCCGACAGGCTGACCGCGAACGGGAAGAACGAGCCTGGTTCGATGCGTATCCCCGCCACGGCCACGCCACCGTTCTGTTCCGCCAGTTCGAGCAGGTAAGGCCCGAGCAGGGCGGTGGTCACCGTGGTCGAGAACGCCGACCAGGCCCAGTCGTACATCACCCAACCGCGAACATCGGCTGGCGTTCCGTACCCACTGTCAGTCAAGACCAGACGCTCCGAGATCGGTCGAACGCGTCGAACCTACCGTTGATCGGTTTCATCGCCCGGGCGTGAGCCGGATGCCGGCTCGCTCGGCGGGACGAGTTTGGCGTCGCGGCGTCCCACGGCGCGCCGGCCTCGCAACGGCGGCCGAGGAGCATGGCCAAGGCGTGCGCGTCGGACGCTATTGCCCGACGTCAGCCTGCAATTGTAAGATGTACCGTATGACAACGAGTGTGACCGTCCGGCTTGAGGACCGGCACATTGAGTGGCTGAGATCGCGCGGGACTTCAATGACCGACGCCGTGAGGGCAGCTCTCGACCTGGCCATTGAAGAAGAGAGCTATCGTCGTGCCCGAGAGGTGCTGTGCCGGGTACCACTGGATACCGAAGACGAATGGGGCGACGTCGAGGACTTCATGGTTCGGGCGAGGCCGGATGCGGGGTGAGTTGTACTGGGCCGAGGTTGTCCGCGATGACGGCACAGCCAAGCGCAGACCGGTACTCGAGATCTCGGCAGTCGAAATGAGTTCACCGTTGGTGGTGCCCGCCACCACCGTTGTACGGGATCTGCCGTCTGAGGTTCGTCTTGATGTGTACGGCCTCCGCGGCGTGTTGAACACGTTGTCCGCTGGCCCGATGCGGCGGGAGAACTTGGTCGAGACGATTGGTCTCGTTGAACGTGATTTACTCGATCAGGTCTGCCAAGCATTGGCATGGACGACCGGTTGTCGGTAAACGCTGTGCGCGATCAGTAAAGGCTGGTATCGGGGTTCACGGAAGAGCCTTCAACCATCATGCGGCGCGCCATCGTCATGTTGCGCAGTTGGAGGGACGATTCGCGGACCCCGACGTGGTGGTGATTCATGCAGAGCTTGCAGAATTGGCGCTGACGAGCGGTGCCCAAAGTAGCTGATCTCGAGGCTGCATCGGCCGTCTTTCGCGAGTTTCCCGATCAGGAGTTCTCGATTGTCGATCGCACTTCCTGGTCGGTGATGCGGCGGCTCGGCTTGACCGAAGCAATCGCGTTCGACGTCGACTACTCCATCTATCGCTTTAGTCGCGGTCGGCGGCAGGCGTTTACCGTTTACAGCTAGCGGCCTCCAACACTTCAGCCCTGCCGGATCTGTCCGCCCAGGGCTGTCGGGTTCAAGGAGGAACCGCCGGGTGCTCGAGCTGTGCGCGAGGAGGGACTTGAACCCTCACGTCCTTTCGGACACAGGAACCTGAATCCTGCGCGTCTGCCAATTCCGCCACTCGCGCGAGTGGTGCGACCCACGAGCGTAGCGCCGATTTCGGCAACCCGACTCCAGGGTCCCCCATCGGGCTCCGCGGCGACGCCGAGCGCCAAGCAGGGGCGGTTCGTGGCATGCTGGGTGCCGCCCCTGCAGCCGGTGCGCGTCCACGGTCGTACGGCGCGGCGAAGGAATGTCCAGGAGATTCGACAGCCGGTGGTGCTCCGCAACTTCGAAGACCGACTCGAGCGGATGGTGGAAGGCATGTTCGCGCGCGCCTTCCGCAGCGGGTTGCAGCCCGTTGAGCTGGGCCGTCGGCTCGTCAAGGAGATGGACCTGAGCCGCACCCTCGACGTGCGGGGCCGGGCCCTCGCCCCCAACCGGTTCGTGATCCGGGTCTCCGCCGAGGATCTCGAGCGGTTCGGGCCGATGCGGCAGTCGCTCATCGACGAGCTCGCTGCCACGGTGCGTGAACACGCCCGGGAGGAACAGCTGGGGTTCCTCGGTCGGGTGTCGGTCGAGCTCGACGTCGACCCGAATCTCCGGGTCGGGCTGTTCCGGGTCCATCCGTCCTACGACGAACGGATCCCCCCGGACGCCGAGGCGGCGTGGTTCGAGGAGCCCAGCGGGCAGCGGCACCGGATCGCCGCCCCGGTGGCCGCGGTCGGACGGCTGTCCGACTCCGACATTGTGATCAACGACCAGAACGTGTCCCGGCGCCACGCCGAGATCCACACGGTCGGTGACGACTACGAGCTGGTCGACTTGGGATCGACCAACGGGAGCAAGGTGAACGGCGAACGAATCCAGAGGCGAACCCTGGCCGACGGCGATCAGGTGACCTTCGGTGCGATCACGCTCCGATTCCGCCGCCGGTAGTCGCGGCCTCCGCCGGAGCCCGTTCGTCGGTAGTCTGCCCCCTGGTGACCGACGCACTCCTCACCCTGCTCCGATGGTGCCTGCTCGGCCTGCTGTATCTGTTCTTCCTCCGGGTCCTGCAAGCGACCTGGGTCGGGGCGCAGGCCACGGCGGGTGGTGGCGGCCGATCCGGCGCGGTCGCGCCGCGTGCTCCCTCCGGTCGCACCGGGCGGAGGAGATCGAGGCACCAGCTGGTACTCCTCGTCCTCGAGCCCCCAGAACTGACCGGACGGGAGTTTCCGGTGAACGGTGAACTGACCATCGGCCGTGCCGCCAGCTGTCACATCAGCATCGACGATTCCTACATGTCACAGCTCCACGCCCGGGTTTCCCCCCATCCCGACGGTGCGGTCGTGGAGGATCTAGGATCCACCAACGGGACGTATCTCAACCGGCAACGGGTGACGTCACCGGTTGTTGCGGTTGCCGGTGATCGGATCCAGGTGGGCGGGATCGTCATGGAGTTGCGGTGATGGAACTACGTGGTGCCATCGCCACCCACGTGGGAAACGTCCGGGAGGCAAACGAGGACCGGGCCCACTTCGGAGGCTACGTGGCCGCTGTAGCCGATGGTATGGGTGGCCATCAGGGCGGCGAGATGGCGGCCAGCATCGCCATCCGCCAGTTCCTGGACATCGACGAGCCGATCGTGCCGGGCGGCCTGGTCGACCTGGTCGAGCAGGCCAACCGTGCCGTCTTCGCCCGGGCCTCCGAACCCCAGTACCGGGGGATGGGCACCACCCTGGTCGCCCTGACGCTCCGCCCGAGCGAGGAGATGGTGGCCATCACCAATGTGGGCGATAGTCGGGCTTACCAGCTTCACGACGGCAAGCTCCGCCAGATCTCGCTCGACCACAGCCTGGTCGAGGACCTGGTCCGGCAGAATCGCCTCACTCCCGAGGAGGCCCTGCATCACCCCAAACGGAACATCCTGACCCGGGCCCTGGGGATCTCGCCCGAGGTCGACGTCGATCGGTTCCTGGTGCCGGCCGAGATCGGCGATCGGTTCCTGCTGTGCAGCGACGGTCTCTTCAATGAGGTCGACGAGGACCTCATCACCCAGCTGCTGGGCAGCGAGGAGGCCACCGACGCCGCGGCCGGTCGACTGGTCGAGCAGGCCCTCACCGGCCCGGCCCGGGACAACATCACTGTCGCCGTCGTCGACATCGTGGCCGATGGTGAGGGCGGCGACCGGACCAGCTCACCGCTCGAGGACCTGCTGGACCAGCCGGGTCCGGACGCTCCGCCCGACGAGTCCGGGCCGACCCCGCCCGCCGACGCCCACGCCAACGGAGAAGAGCCGCCCCCGTCATCGGGACCGGCCGCCGCGGCGACGGCTCCGGTGGCCACCGCAGTGGCGGCGGGCCGGCGGGCCGGCACCGAACAGCTCGACGAGGCGCTGGCCCCATTGGAGGCCGCCCCGATGGCGGGCGCGGCCCCGACCCACCCGCCGGTCCTCGACACGCCGACCGGGCCCGAACCCGACCGTCAGAGTCGCCGCACCCTGGGGACCGCGCTCGGCCTGCTCAGTGCCGCGCTGATCCTGATCGGCGTCGTCTATGTCGGGGTCACCCGCTACGGCAGGGGCGGCTTCTTCGTGGCCACCGACCTCACCGGCCAGAACGTGGCCATCTTCGAGGGCCGACCCGGCGGGTTCCTGTGGGTGGAGCCGACCGAGGACGTGGTGACCGACATCCCGATCGGTGACCTGACTGATGAGGGCCGGGCCGCCCTCGATCGGGAGGACGAGTTCGCCACCCGTCGCGAGGCGGAACGGTTCATCGACGACGAGCTGATGCCGGTGGCCTCGCCCGATGAGGTCGAGACCCTCCAGGACGGGGTCACTACTGGCGGTGCCATCACGGATCCCGAGCCGTCCACCACCACGACCACCGCCCCGCCGGGTGACGCCGGGGCGGGCGGGGGCGGACTGGGCGCCTCCGCCGGTGACACCGGATCGGAACTGAACGCCCCGGGTATCGGCGGTCAGGTGGGGACGGCCACGTCCGCGCCGTGATCGTCCGCCAGCGCCGAACCGAGCTCGGCCTGTTGGTGCTCAGCACCATCGTCACCGTCGTCGCCTACGGTCTCCTCAACGCGGGACAGTTCGCCGAGGTCCAGAACGAGGTGCTCGGCTTCTTCGGCATCGTGCTCGTGCTGTTGCTCGGCGCCCATCTCGTGGTCCGCTTCACCGCACCCGACGCCGATCCACTCCTGCTGCCGATTGCCGCCCTGTTGAATGGGATCGGCTACGTCATGATCGCCCGGCTCGACCCCGACCTCGCCGCCAGCCAGTCGGCCTGGACCTTCATCGGCATCGGTGCGTTCGCCGTCACCCTGCTGGTGGGGCGGGATCTGCGGTGGCTGGCCGCCTACCGCTACACCCTCGCCGTCGCCGGGGTGGTGCTCCTGATGCTGCCCCTGATCCCCGGTCTCGGCCTGAACATCAACGGAGCCCGCATCTGGCTCCGGATCGGCCCGTTCACCATCCAGCCCGGTGAGTTCGCCAAGCTGGTTCTGGCCGCCTTCCTGGCCGGCTACCTGACCGACAAACGGGGCCTGCTCACCACCGCCAACCGGCGGATCGGCCCACTGAACATCCCGGCGTTCCGCCATTTCGGACCCCTCCTGCTGGCCCTCGGCGTCGCCCTCATGGTGATGGTGCTCCAGCGTGACCTCGGCTCGTCCCTGCTGTTCTTCACCCTGTTCCTGGTCACCATCTACGTGGCCACCAACCGGGCCGCCTACGTCCTGATCGGCCTGTCACTGTTCGCCGTCGGGTCGTGGACGGCGTGGCGACTGTTCAGCCACGTCCAGCGGCGGGTGACGATCTGGCTCGACCCGTTCACCGACGCCAAAGGGGCCGGGTTCCAGATCGCCGAGGCCTGGTTCGCCATGGCCGACGGTGGCCTCACCGGCACCGGGATCGGTTCCGGCACCCCGACCAAGATCCCGTACGCCCCGACCGACATGATCTTCGCCGCCATCGGTGAGGAGCTGGGTCTGTTCGGTGCCACCGGCATCCTGCTCGCCTTCATCTTCCTGGTTAGCGCCGGGTTCAGGGTGGCCGCCAACGCCGAGGACGACTTCGAAACCCTCCTGGCCGCCGGTCTCACCGCCCTACTCGGGTTCCAGGCCTTCATCATCATCGGCGGGGTCCTGCGGGTCCTGCCGTTGACCGGTGTGACCCTCCCGTTCGTCTCCTACGGGGGATCGTCGCTGATCGCCAACTATGTGATCCTGGCCCTGCTCGTCCGGATCTCCGACTCGACCCACCGGTCGGAACGGTCGGCCGAGGCGCAGGCCGTCGCCCCGGCCGAGGCCGCGTGAGCGGGCGGGTGGCATGAACCGCCCCCTGCGCCACGTCCTGACCCTGCTCCTGGGCTGTTTCACCCTCCTGTTCGTCCAGCTCAACCGGATCCAGGTGTTCAACGCCGAGGAGCTGAAGGAGAACCCGGCCAACACCCGGACCATCCAGCGGGAGTTCGACCAGCCCCGAGCCACCATCACCACCGCCGATGGTGTGGTGGTGGCCCTCTCGGAGCCGGCGACCTCCGGCCCGTTCGAACGGCAACGCCGGTACCCGGAGGGGGAGCTGTACGCCCACACCGTGGGCTACGTGTCGTTCACCATCGGGGCCGAGGGGATCGAACGGGGCTATGCCGACGCCATCACCGGCCGTACCCCGTCGCAACAGCTGTCGGACCTGACCGACCTCATCGACGGTCGAAACGAGGTCGGCACGGTCGTGCTCACCCTCGACGACCGGCTCCAACGCACCGCCCGTGACGCCCTGGGCGACCGGGTGGGCTCCGTGGTGGCACTCGACCCGCGGGACGGCTCCGTGCTCGCCCTCTGGAGCTACCCCTCGTTCGATCCGAACCAATTGGCCAGCAACGACTCCAACGACGTCAACACCGCCTACACCGATCTGCTGGAGGCCGAGGGGAACCCCCTGCGGGCCGCGGCCTACCGGGAGATCTTCTTCCCCGGTTCGACCTTCAAGATCATCACCGCCGCGGCCGCCCTCGACAACGGGGTTGCCACCCTGACCGACCCGGTGTTCCCGACCGTGACCGAGTACACCCCGCCTTTGACGACCCGTCCGATCCGGAACTTCGGGGGGAGCAACTGTGGCGGTGACCTGGCCACGGTGTTGGCCCGGTCGTGCAACGCCGCCTTCTCCCAGATGGCCGCCGAGGACCTCGGCCCCACCGAGATGGTGGCGGCCGCCGAAGGATTCGGGTTCAACGCCGACGTGCCGTTCGATGTCCCGGGTACCGCGGTCAGTGTGTTCCCCACCGACTACGGGGCCGAGGTGGAGGCCCCCACCCCGGAACAGCCGGCCGGGGTCTACGAGAACACCCCCAAGTTGGCCCAGACGGCGATCGGCCAGAACGATGTCGCCGCCACCCCACTGCTGATGGCGCTGATGGTGGCCGCGGTGGCCGGCGACGGGTCGGTGCCGACCCCGCACGCGGTGGCCGAGATCCAGCGGGCGGACGGGTCGACCATCAGCGGGGTCAACCCCGGGGCGTGGCGCCAGGCCACCGATCCCGATTCGGCCCGTGATCTCCGCGAGGCCATGGTCGGGGTGGTCGACGGGGGGACGGCCGGGTCGGCCGCGGTGCCCGGGCTCGTGGTGGGGGCCAAGACGGGGACGGCCCAGCTGGGCACCGACCCGCCCCGGTCCCACGCCTGGATCGTCGGTTTCGCCGGGCGGACCGAGGACGAACCCGAGATCGTGGTCGCCGTGTTGGTCGAGGCCCAGGAGGGCAACGACCAGACCGGCGGCAAGGTGGCCGGACCGATCGCCCAGCAGCTGTTCGAGGCGTACTTCTCCGGCCCCGGCGCCGACGGGGGCTGACCCCCGGCGGCATCGGGCCGGTCGTGTTCGGTCGCGGCCCCGGGCTGAACGGTGCTCGGATCTACCTGCCCTGCGCCGCGCCACCTCCGCAGGTCAGTAGAGTTGGTCGCGCTGTGACTGACGCCTCGACTGCTCGCCCGGTGCTCAGCGGCCGCTATGAGCTCCATCGCCGGATCGCCCGTGGTGGTATGGCTGACGTATTCCTGGCCCGTGACCAGCTCCTTGACCGCCCGGTCGCGGTCAAGGTGCTCTTCCCCCAATACGCCGCAGAACCCACGTTCGTAGCCCGGTTCCGGCGGGAGGCCCAGGCCGCCGCCAACCTCAACCACCCCAGCATCGTCGCCGTGTACGACTGGGGCTCCCACGAGGACACCTACTTCATCGTCATGGAGTACGTGGAGGGTCGGAGCCTGGCCGATGTGCTGGCCGCCGAGGGCCACCTCCAGCCGGACCGGGCCGCCGAGATCGCCATCGACGTGGCCGCCGCCCTCGGTTTCGCCCACCGCAACGGCACCGTGCATCGCGACGTCAAACCCGGGAACATCATGATCACCCCGGGTGGTCAGGTGAAGGTCGCCGACTTCGGCATCGCCCGGGCCTTCGGCGGCGGCGACGACGAGCTCACCCAGACCGGCTCGGTGATGGGGACCGCCAGCTACTTCTCACCCGAGCAGGCCCAGGGCCTCGCGGTCGACCCCCGGAGCGATCTGTACTCCCTCGGGATCGTCCTGTTCGAGATGGTCACCGGGCAGCCGCCGTTCACCGCCTCCAGCCCCGTGGCCATCGCCTACAAACAGGTGCAGGAACCGCCTCCGCTGGCCAGCTCCATCAATCCCGCCGTACCACCTGCGCTCGACACGATCATCGATCGGCTCCTGGCCAAACAGCCCGATCAGCGGTACGCGGCGGCCGAGGATCTCCGGATGGATCTGCGGCGCTTCCGGGAAGGGCAGCCGATCGCCGGGGGAGCCGGTGCTGCGGCGGCGGCTGCGGCCGGCGCGGCGGCCACGGCCGCGATGCCCCGAACCGACTACGAGGGCACCCCGTTCACCGATACCGGATCCCGGGCCGTGATCGACACCACCCGGGCCGTCCCGGCGTCGGCCGCGGTGCACCACACCGAACCGGTGGAGGAGTACTACGAACCGCCCAGCCGGACCGGGGTGTTCGTCGCCATGCTGGCCGGGCTGCTCCTGCTGTTGATCGGTCTGATCATCTGGATATCGAGCTCGTGGGGCGGGGGCGACACCGACACCACGGCCACCGAGGTCGTGCCGTCGGTCATCGGCCTGACCCAGGGGGCGGCCACCGACCTCCTGGTGGATCGGGGATTCGTGGTCACGCCCCAGTTCGGCGAGAGCGACCTCGCGCCGGACGTCGTCTACGACCAGAATCCGAAGGGCGACGCCCAGTTGGAGCAGGGTGGCACCGTCACCATCTTCGTGTCCGAGGCCGCAGAGATGGTCACCGTCCCCTCGGTGGTCAACCTCACCCTGGAAGAGGCTCGGACCCTGATCGGTCCGGGACTCAGCATCAAGATCGAACGGGAGTACAGCGACACCGTCGAGCTCGACCGGGTCATCTCCCAGTCCCTGAACGCCAACGAGGAGGTCAACCAGGGTTCGGAGATCACCCTGGTTGTCTCCAACGGGCCGGAGCAGGCCACCATCCCACCCCTGGCCGGGGTGGAGGTGACCGAAGCCAGCAGCCAGCTCGACCAGCTCGGGTTCAAGAACGTGTCGATCACCCGTGAGTCGAGCTCCGAGGTCGCCGAGGGTTTGGTCATCTCCTCCAACCCGCCGGCCGGCTCGGTGGCCAATCTGAACAGTGCGATTGTGCTGGTGGCGTCCAGCGGTTCGGGCACCGGGACCATCCCGTCGGTGGTCGGTCTCGCCCAGGCCGCGGCGGAGATCCAGCTCCGCGACGCCGGATTCACCCCCAAGGTGGAGACGGTCGGCGTCCCCGCCGGGTCGGGTCAGGTCGGCAACGTGCTGTCCCAATCCCCCGACGGGGGTTCAACCAGCCCGCTGGGTGGCGAGGTGGTCATCCGGATCGGGGAGGAAGAAGCCCCATCGGAGACCACCACCACGTCCACCCCGAGTACCACGGCCCCAGGAGGCTGAACGTCCATGACCACACCCGAGTCGCGGGGTGGTGATGACGCGGTCCTCGTCTCGCTGGACGGCGGCATCGCCACCGTCACCCTGAACCGTCCCGACGTCCGGAACGCCATCAACGGGGCCATGCGCCGGGGCTGGTGGGAAGCGCTCACCACACTCGACGCCGATCCGTCGGTGGCCGCGATCATCCTCACCGGCACCGACCCGGCCTTCTGTGCCGGCCTCGATCTCCGGGAGCTCGGCCGTTCCGGCAGCGATCTGGAGCCGAGCCGGGGCGGTTCCACCGGCAGCCGGTCGCCGTTCCCACCCTTGACCACGCCCCTGATCGGGGCGGTCAACGGCCCCGCCATCACCGGGGGATTCGAGCTGGCCCTCAACTGTGACTTCCTGATCGCCTCCGAGCGGGCCCGCTTCGCCGACACCCACTCGCGGGTCGGGGTCAGGCCCGGCTGGGGTCTCACCCCCCTCCTGGCCGCCGCCGTCGGCCGCCGCCGAGCCCGGCAGATCTCCCTCACCGGGAACTTCGTGCCGGCCGAACAGGCCCTCCTGTGGGGGCTGGTCAACGAGGTCGTGCCCCACGAGGAGCTGCTGCCGCGCTGCCGGGCCCTGGCCGGCGACATCGCCGCCAACGACCGGCCCGGGGTCACCCGCATGCTGGCCACCTACCGCCAGCAGGACGAGGCCAGCCTGGCCGCCGAGTGGGCGGCGGAATCGGCGGGGGCGGCCGAGTTCGGTCGTCAGATCGGTTTCGACGCCGCCGAGGTGGAGGCCCGCCGTCAGGGCATCATCGACCGCGGCCGGTCCCAGCTGTAACCGCGGCCCGGGCCAGGAAGTTACCGACGAGTTGCTTGCCGGCCACACTCAGGATCGACTCCGGGTGGAACTGCACGCCCTCCACGTCGAGCTCACGGTGCCGTAGCCCCATCACGAGCCCGTTCCGGGTGGTGGCGGTGATCTCGAGCGCGGCGGGGATCGACGCCCGGTCGACCACGAGCGAGTGGTACCGGGTGGCCTCCAATGGGCTCGGGAGGTCACGGAACAGGCCCTCGCCGTCGTGGTCGATCACCGAGGTCTTGCCGTGCATCAGCTCGGGGGCCCGGATCACCTCGCCCCCGTAGAACTGCCCGATGCACTGCAGGCCGAGGCACACCCCGAACACTGGGCGCCGCCCGCCGAATCGGTCGATCACCTCGTTCGAAAGGCCCGCATCGTCCGGCACCCCGGGACCGGGGGAGATGACCACACCGTCGGGTTCCAGGGCCTCCAGATCGTCGATGCCGGCGGCATCGTTGCGGACCACCAGCGGTTCGGCACCCTGTTCTCCCAGGTACTGGACCAGGTTGTAGACGAACGAGTCGTAGTTGTCGATCACCAGGATGCGCACGCCGCCGACGATAGTGGCTCCGGGACACCCCGGGTTCGCCCAATACGACAGGTTCCCGGATACGACAGGTTCCCGGATACGACAGTGTTGCCCAGTAAGGTGGGGCCCGTGGTCCGGCGAGATCAATCCAAATCACGGGTGACGCCGAAAGGCACCGAGTCCACCCCGACCCGTTCGGTGAGCCGGGAGCCGGTCCGGATCGATTCAGGATCGTCCCGCATCGTCCCGATCCTGATGTTCCTGTTCATCGGGCTCGGGCTGTTGATGATCCTGTTCAACTACACCTTCGAGATCTGGGGCGCGCCGTCGTCGCTGTACCTGCTCGGGGGATTGGGTCTCATCCTGGCCGGCATCGTCACCGCCACCCAGTACCGCTGACTCAGCGGTCTACCGGCCTTGTCCCCATGTTGTCCACAGGGGTATCCGGCCGTCCTGACCAGGACGTCGACAAGCAGACGCACGATCCCTAACGGATCGACCTGGGGGAACACGCGGGTCGTCGACCAACGGTTGCCCACAGGTCTGTGGATGGTTCGCGCCACCGCTCCCCAGCAATTTCGCCCGGTCCTGTGGACAAACGACGCGACCCCAGGGGGTCGCGTCGGCCGCCCTCGGACCGGATGGCGACTGTGCTCACCGGTCCTCGACCGGTGTGGTCAGCTCCATCTCGTCGGCGCAGTGACGCGGTGCCTGTGGAATCTGATCGTTGGCCAGCGTCATGCGCATCTCGGTGCCGCACGTCGGGCACCGGTAGGTCAGCCGGACCCGCCGGAGCTCGCCCGGCGGTGGCGGTTGGGGGATGGGCCGGGCGAACGAGCCGATCATGGCGAAGCCGACGGTGAGGATCCCGTAGCCGAGCAGGACTGCAACCAGCACCCGGGTCCACGGGTACCCGGCCAGGAGGAGACCCGCGGCCACCGCGGCGACCAGGATCCGCAGGATCCAACGCCGCCGGCGGCGAACCTCCAGGTCCCGCAGGCGGGCCGAGGAGTCGACCGGGGTGTCGTCGGTGTCGATCCGGTCCGGAAGATCGGTTGCTGGCTCGAAATCAGTCACCGAGGCCGAGGCTATCGCGACGGTTCCCACCGGTCAGGGTCCGAACCGTTCGACGAGGACCGCGGTGGCCACCCCGCCGGCCCCACCCGCGGTGACCAGTCCTCTCCGGTTACCGGTGCGTTCCAGGCCGTGGACCAGGGTCACCAGCGACCGGGTGGCCGACGCCCCGCCCGGATGACCGGTGGCCAGGGCGCCACCGTACGGATTGAGCCTGGCCCCGTCGATCCCGTGATCGGCCCGCCAGGCCAGGACCCCCACCGCGTGGGTCTCGTCGACCTCCACCAGGCCCAGGTCGCCGAGGTCCAGGCCGGCCCGGTCGAGCAGCCGGTCGGTGGCCGCACCCGCGCCGCTCAGGGCGTCGACCGGGTCGACCCCGGCGCTGCCCACCCCGGCCACCCGGCTCCGGGCCGGGAGCCCGAGGCGGGTGGCCACCGACGCCTCGGCCAGGACGATCACCGCGGCCCCGTCGCCCATGGTGGCCCGGTTCCCGGCTGTGACCACCCCGTCGGGCCGGAACAGGGGCCGGAGGCGGTGCAGACGCCCGGCTGTGGTGGTGTCGGGGCCCGGGTCGACCGCGATCGGCCCCGCTCCGGGGACCACCCGGCCGCTCGACCGGTCGAGCGTCAGGACCGGAACGGGCACGATCTCGTCGACGAATCGGCCGGCGGCCCGGGCGGCCACCGCCCGGGCCAGGCTGGTGGCCGCCCAGGCGTCGAGATCGATCCGGTTCCACCCCCGCCGTGCGGCCAGCCGTTCCGCCTCCACCCCCGGCGGCAGCAGGCCGCCGCGGAGCGCGTAGCGGGCCCTCAACGACGGGGGGAACGGTCCCCCCAGGTCCCGGGGAACCAGGCCGGCGCCGGCGGGGACGAGGCTCGACACCTCCACGCCGCCGACCACCACCATGTCGGCCGCCCCGGACCGGATGGCGTGCGTTCCGAGCTCCACGGCCCGTAGGCCCGAGGCGTGGTGGCTCTCCACCGTGACCGCGGCCACGCGCTCCGGCCACCCGGCGTCGAGCACCGCGGCCCGGGCCACATTGCCGGCCTGGGCCCCCACCGGGTTGCCGCAGCCGATGATCACGTCGTCGACCCGTTCCGGATCGATCCCGGCGCGATCCGACACGGCACGGAGCAGATGGCCCAGCAGACCGGCCGGGTGCCAGCCCGACAAGGCCCCGTAGCGCCGGTCGATGGGGGTGCGCGCGGCGTCGACGATCACGGCTTCAGGCATGGGGCGTCCCGGGATGGAGGAGGAGTCGCCTAACGTAGTGGCCGCACCTGGGGTCGGGCGACGCCGGTCGAGCCGACGGTGCCCGTCGTTGCCCGCCCCGTCCCCCCACCGATCCGGGAGATCGCAGGATGATCAGGACCGCAGAGATCAGTCGAGCCGAGATCGACGCCGCCGTCGAGGGGGACACCCTCACCCGCCGTTTCCTCGACACCGTCGCCGCCCACGGTGACCGGGTGGCGTTGCGCTGGAAGACCGACGACGACCAGTGGCACGAGATGACCTTCGCCGAGATGGCCGACGCCGTGGCCCGGGCCGCCGCCGGCCTGCTTGAGCTCGGGGTCGGACCGGACGAGCGGATCGTGCTCATGTTGCGCAACCGGCCCGAGTTCCACATCCTCGACACGGCCGCCCTGATGATCGGGGCCACCCCGGTGTCGATCTACAACAGCTCGTCGGCGGAGCAGGTCGCCTATCTGGCCAACGACGCCCGGGCGGTGGTGGCCATCGCCGGGAACGCCGACTTCCACGCCACCATCACCCGGGCCCGGCCCGACATCCCGACCCTGCGGACGGTGGTGGCCGTCGACCCGGTGGACGGGGCCGACCTCGGCTACGCCGACCTGCTCGACCACGCCCCCGCCGACCTGGAGGACCTGGCCGCCATGGCCACGCCCGACACCCTGTGCACCCTGATCTACACCTCGGGTACCACCGGGCCGTCCAAGGGGGTCATGCTGGACCACGCCAACGCCTGCTGGACCGCCGAGTCGTTGCGTCGGGCCGCCGACATCGAGGACACGGTCGGTCGCCGCCTCGTCAGCTACCTCCCCATGGCTCACATCGCCGAGCGGATGACCAGCCATTACCAAACCCTGCTGCTCGGCTACGAGGTGACCTGCTGCCCCGACCCCACCCAGGTGGCCGCCTACGCGGCCGAGGTCAAGCCCCACATCATGTTCGGCGTGCCCCGGGTGTGGGAGAAGATCGCCGCCGGGGTGGCCGCCGTGCTCGCCGCGGATCCCGAGAAGGAGCAGGCGGTGGCCGACGGGGTGGCCGCGGCGGCCCCCATCCGGGAGAAGATGACGTGGGGGACCGCCACGCCCGAGGAGATCGAGACCTACGAGTTCCTCGACGCGGTGGCGTTCTCCACCATCCGACAGGCGGTCGGGCTCGACGAGCTCGTCCTCGCCATCACCGGCGCGGCCCCGATTCCGGCCGAGATCCTGGCCTGGTTCCGGACCATCGGGGTGCCGTTGTCGGAGATCTACGGCCTCTCGGAGACCAGCGGACCCCTGACCTGGGCTCCGTACCAGGTCAAACCGGGTCTGGTCGGTCCGCCGTGCCCGGGTATGGAGATCAAGCTGGACCCCGACGGTGAGGTCCTGGTCCGAGGGGGCAACATCTTCCGCGGCTACCTCAACCAGCCCCAACAGACCGCCGAGGTGCTCGACGCCGAGGGCTGGTTCCGCACCGGGGACATCGGTGAGCTCGACGACGACGGCTACCTCCAGATCGTCGACCGGAAGAAGGAGCTGATCATCACTGCCGGGGGCAAGAACCTGTCACCGTCGAACCTGGAGGCCGCCCTCAAGACCATCCCCCTGGTAGGCCAGGCGATCGCCATCGGTGATCAGCGCCCCTTCGTCTCGGCGCTCGTGGTCCTCGACCCCGATGTCGCCCCCCAATGGGCGGCCCGGAACGGGTTGACGGGTGCCGGCCTGGCCGAGCTCGCGGTCGATGCCCGGGTGGTGGCCGAGATCGAGGGCGGCCTGGCCGACGCCATGGCCCCGTTCAACAACGCGGAGAAGGTCAAGAAGATCACCGTGCTGGGGGAGGAATGGCTACCCGACACCGATCTGCTCACCCCGACCTCCAAGCTGAAGCGCCGGGGTATCCAGGCCCGCTACGCGGCGGAGATCGAGGCCATGTACACCTGAACCCTCAGGCCCCGCGGGCGTGTTCGACGATCAGGCCGGACGACAGGCCTCGGCGGCCGTCGACGAACCAGGTCTCCAGCTGGGTCGGTTCCATGGGCCGGCCCAGATAGAAGCCCTGGGCGAGTTCGCAGCCCAGCGTCTGGAGCAGGGAGAACTCGAAGGAATCCTCGATCCCCTCGGCCACGGTCTCCGCGCCCAGGTCGTGGGCCAGGTCGATCACGCCCTTGACCAGGCGGGTCGTCTCGTCGGATTTCCGCAACACCTCGATGAACCGCTTGTCGATCTTGACCACATTGAACGGGATGTCCCGGAGATGACCGAAGCCGGCCGCCCCGGTGCCGAAATCGTCGACGGCCACCCGCATGCCGACGTCCCGCATGACCTGGAGCTGCTGGTGGATCCAGTCGGCGTCCTCGAGCAGGGTCGACTCGGTCAGCTCCGCGGTCACCGAGGTGGGGTCGAGGCCCGAGTCGAGCACGATCTGGGCCAGCCGTTCGGCCTCCCCCTCCCGTTCGAGCTGGATGGCCGACACGTTCACGCTGACCGACAGGTTGCCGGCCCCGTCGATCCGTTGGTGCCACTGGACCACCTGGCGGCAGGCCTCGGCCAGGACCCAGCGGCCGATCTCGAGGATCAGCCCCGACCGTTCGGCCAGGGGGATGAACTGGGCCGGCGACACCGGGCCCCGCTCGGGGTGGTTCCACCGCAGGAGGGCCTCGACGCCCCGCACCCGCCGGCTCTCGATCTCGATGACCGGCTGATACACCAGCGACAGTTGGTGGCGGGCCAGGGCCACCGTCAGGTCGGAGGCCAGTTCGTGCCGGTCGGCCACCGACTGGCGCATCTCCGGTTCGAAGGCGACCACCCGTCGCGTCGTGGACATGCGGGCCACCCCGACGGCCAGTGACGCCTCGTCGAGCAGGGTCTTGGCGTCGGTGACCGGTGCCGCGGTGTCCTCGCCGGTGGGACGGCCCGCCGTGGCCACCCCGACCGACACCCCGAGCCGTTGCGACCGGTCGCCCACCTCGAACGGCTGGTCGAACAGTCGCTCCATCCGGGTGGCGGTGGCCTCGATGCCGTCCGGGTCGTCACCGGTCACGGCCAGGGCGAACTCGTTGCCACCGATGCGGGTGAGCATGGCGCCCGAACGGACACTCCGTTCGAGCCGCGCCGCCACCGCCAGCAACACCTGGTTGGCCTCCTCGTAGCCGATCGACTCATTGACCGCCTTGAAGTCCCGGATGTCGAGGTGGATGACCCCCACCACGTCACCGGCCGGGAGGTCACGGAGCCGTTCCTCGAGCTCGAGCTCGAGCCGTTTCCGGTTGGGCAGCCCGGTGAGCGGATCGTTGAGGGCACGGGACCGGGCCGCGGCCTTGAGGGCATGGAGCTCGGTGACGTCGCTGACGACCAGCAGGTATCCCCCCGGGTCCGCGTCCGGCCGGGGCCGCACGGTGATTCGAGCGGTCCGGGTCGCCCCGTCCGCGGTGCGGATCTGGGCGACGACCGCGTCGTGCTCGTGCTCGTCCTCCCCGGCGGCCCGGATCCGCTCCACGTCGGCCGGATCCACGATGTCCGCGATCCGGGCGGCGGTGATGTCCTGCGGGTGGTAGCCCAGGACCGGGGTGACGGAGGGGCTGACGTAGGCCACGGTGTCGTCCGCATCGAGCAGGAGGAACACCTCGTCGGCGTTGAGCACCATCTCCCGGTACTTCTGCTCCGACCCGACGAGTGAGATCTCGCCCAGCTTCCGTTCCTGGATGTCGGTCAGGTTCATGACCACACCGGTGATCGGTTCGTCGGGATCGAGCGCCCGGACCGTGGCCCGGAACCAGTGGAAGTGCCCGTCATGGTGGCGGACCCGCACGTCGGCGGTGGCGACGGCGGCGACGCCGGCCCGTTCGATGAGCGACAGCACGGTCTCCCGGTCGTCGGGGTGGATGAGGCGCCCGGCGCCGCGGCCGAGGAAGGTCGCCTCCTGATAGCCGAGGAGGCGTTCCAGGGACGGGCTCACCATCTCGACCGAGCGGGACGAGGGGTCGACCAGGAGCACGATGTCACCCGAGTCCTGGACCAGGATCCGGAACCGCCGGTCGGCCTGATCGGCGTACCAGGTGTCGCGGATGCGCCGGGTCTCGAGGGCGGTGGTGGTGGTCTCCGCCAGCTGGGTCAGCTGCTCGGTCTCGATGACGTTGAGGACCGGTGCGGCCTCCACCATGAGGACCAACTCCTCGGTCTCCACCGGGAGGGGGAGGGCGAGCATGGTGGTGTAGTCGCCCCGCCGACCGGCGCTCGGGCGTTCCTCGGTCAGCCGTCGACCCCGGCCGATGGACCGTTCCAGCAGGTCGAGCACGTCGACGCGGGTGATGACCTGGCCGGTCAGGGCGTTGCTCCACCCACCGTCGCCCCGGGCGGCGACGGTCCGGTAGACGATCCGTTTGCCATGCAACAGGTTGCTCACCGCGGCCAGGGTGGTCTGCAGGATGCTGGTGCGGTCCGAGGCGCTGAGCAGGGTGCCGACCGCCCGGCGAATCTCGCGTTCCAGGGTGACGATCCGTTCCCGTTCCCGGATCTGGAACACGATGTTCGCCGAACTGATCAGGGTGACGGCGATCAGCCCGCCCGCGGCCTCCACCGGGAAGGCCTGGCTGGAGATCAGCACGACCACGGCGATCTGGGAGCAGGCGAGGTAGATGACGCGGCGGCCGTGGAGCCGATCGAACGGTGCCGGGTTGGGGGTGGCCAGGTCGGCTGCGGTCGGGTGGGCGATGGCCGCGGCCATGGCCAGGAGCCCGAGGGCGCCGAGGATGACGGCCAGGGGGCGGATCGACGGATTGTCGAGCGCCACGATCAGGAAGGTGATCTCCGACAGGGTGGCCAGGCCGCAGGCCATGACCAGCCGGGACCCGCAGGCCAAGCTGGCCACCCCACCGAGGCCCAGGCGGACCACCTGGTAGGCCAGGATCGACAGCGTCCCTAGGTAGGCGAACAGGACCATGGCGTCACTGTCGGAGAGGATGGTGGCCTGGGGTCCCACCCACATCAGCAGCAGGGTCTGGGCCCACGCGACGACGAGGGCGGCGTCCAGCATGGCCCGGGGTTGGGGGGCCGCGGTCCGGACGGTGATGATCCGGTGGAGCCCGACCGCCATGCTCAGGTAGCCGGCGAAGATCAGGACGTCGCCGGTGGTGAAGGCGGCCGAACGGCCGAGCAGGGTGTCCACCGCCTCGCCCATGGGGGCGATCCCGATGATGGCCACCCCGCCGATCACGGGTCGCCACAGGGGCGACTCCCACAGCAGCGACCGCCGCCGGGCGACGACCACCAACACGGCGAGCAGCACGAGTCCGGGCACGACGTCGACCCAGGCGGCCGGAAGGGCCAGGGAGGCGACGATGATGACGGCCCCCGCGAGCCAGAGGCGGATGTCGGTTGTGAGCTGGGCCACGATCCTCCCTGTCGGCGGGATCGGGTTGCCCTTGAGTTTTTGATCGCCCTGGTCAGGTGGTGCACCCGATCGAGCCGGGCACCGGCTGGTGGTAGAGGAGGTTGGGGATCAGGTGGATGAAGGGACGGAGCTCCCCCACCCCGTGGATCGGGTTGTTCCAGCGCAGGGCGACCCCGTGATCGAGGCTCTCGGGGTCCTCGAAGTAGCCGGGGATGGCGCCCAGCACCTCGGTGCACGGGATGTTGGCGTACAGCTCGATCTCCGGGTCGAGCCGACGCCCGTTGGGCCGGCGGGCGGCCACGTACCGGTCGGCGGTCATGGTGGTGGCGTACTTGTGGTAACGGGGCATTCGGCCGCCCCAGTTGAAGGTGCCCACGTCGAGGTCCATGGTCAGGGCCATCAACCCCTTGAGCACCATGGTGGCGGTGCCGCGGGGTGCGAAGCGGCTCACGGTGAGGTCGACCCCGAACAGGGTGCGACCGTCCGGGGAGTGGGTCGAGCACCAGCCGCCGGCGGTGATCTCCGTCCAGGACCGGCCGGCCGTGGGGTCGTAGTCGTCGAGCAGGATGGTGGTGCTGAAGCCGACCGGGTCGTCGTCGTTGGTGACCACCACCATCCCGTCGGGAAAGACCTCGTAGCGGTACCGGAGCTGGGCCAGGGGGGCTCCCATGTCCGGGCCCCATTCCGTCTTCTGGATGAGCTCGTACGCCGGGAGGTCGGCCTCGGTGGCCTGACGGATCTCCATCATGGGTCGGAACCGGTTCCTTTCTGGTGGATCCCGCCGAAGGCCAGGGCCCGCAGCGAGAAGGTGAGGGACAGATCGAGGGCGGGCAGCACGAGCAGGCCCCAGGCCGACGGGGGGAGCCCGGAGACGACACCGGCGGCCACCACCGCGGCGGAGGTGACGGCCCCGACGGTGTTGAGGGCGAACCCGGACCAGAACCACGGGGACCGGTCGAGTGACGCCAGCACCTGGGGGAGTCGGGCCTTCCACGACAGGGGGTTCAGGCCGAGGCGCACCCCCGCGGTCCAGGCCATGACCGCGAGTCCGGCCGCGAACAGGATCTCGCCCACCACCAGGCCCACTGCCACCCAGCCGACGGCGGATCGTCGCTCGGCCGCGCTCTGGTCACCGGGGATGACCACCAGACCGGCCAGCGAGATGAGCACGACGGCGAGCAGGCCGTAGCGGAACAGGCGCTGTCGGGTCATCGCCGGGACCCCCCGCCGGGCCGGGGGCGCGGCCGGTCAACCGGTGGTCGGGGTCGGGGAGGTCGACCCGATGGGCGCGACGGCACAGATCGGGGGCACACAGCGGCGGGAGGTGCGCGGGCGCGTCCGAACCGGACCAATCCGGTGCCCCTGGATGGGGGACGGATCGGTCGCGGTGGGCGTCGGTCGTCGGAACGAGGACGCTACGAACGCGTGGTCGGCGGTTGGGTGAGCGATCCGCACCGGGAACGGCGCGACCGCAACCGGGCGAGTATGCCACGGTCCGTGGTCAGAATCGCAACATCCTGACCAGGTTGATCTGCCTGTTTCCCCTGATCAACAGGGATGATCAGCGGGCTATCGGTTGAGCCATTCGATCGGTTCGTTGGACAGGAACCCGGCCATCGCCCGCCGCGAATCCTCGGTCTGGCTGGTCAGGATCTGGTTCCGGTTCTCCAGATCGATACCGGCCTGGAGCGAACCGACCTCGAGGTTCGACCACATGACCTCCTTGGTCATCCACACGCCCATGGGGCTGTTGCGAGCGATCGACTCGGCCACGGTCACCGCCTCGGCCAGGAGTTGAGCATCGTCCACGACGCGGGTGACGAGGCCGAGTCGGTCGGCCTCGTCGGCGTCGAACACCCGGCCCGACAGCATCAGCTCCCCGGCGCGTGACGCCCCGATGAGGCGGGGCAGCAGCCACGACACACCGATGTCACACCCCGAGATCCCGAGGCGCACGAAGGCGGTACCGAAGCGGGCCGAGCGGGCACAGATGCGGATGTCGCTGGCTAGGGCGATGGCAAAGCCACCACCGGCGGCCGGTCCGTTGATCGCCGCGATGATGGGCTGACGGACCGAACGCATGTGGGGCACGAGGCGGGCGATGAACTGCTGGGTGGCCATGCCCTGCTGGGGGCGGCCCTGGTTCTCGGTGCCGGGGACGGTCCCGAACCCCTTGAGGTCGAGCCCGGCGCAGAACCCCCGACCGGCCCCGGTGATGATGACGGCCCGGCAGTCGTGGTCGGCATGCACCGCGTCGAGAGCGGCGTGCAGCTCGTCGACGAGCTCATAGGTGAGTGCATTGAGCTGTTGGGGCCGGTTCAGCGTGAGCTGGGTGATACCGGGGGCGGGCTGAGACGTCTCGACGCAGGCCATCGCAGGATCCTAGGTTAAGCAGCAGGCATCCCGACAAGAGTCGGCACGTCCGATGGGGAGACACACATGGCTTCGAACCCGACCAGTCACGGCGGCACACTGGCCGCGAGAGCCCTGGCCGCGGCGGGGGTGGAGTGCGTCTTCACCCTGTCGGGCGGGCATGTCATGGGCATCTACGACGGATGCCTGGACGTCGGTATCAAGGTGGTCGATGTCCGTCACGAGCAGGCCGCCGTCCACGCCGCCGACGCCTGGGCCCGGCTTCACCCCGGCAAGGTCGGGGTGGCGATCGTGACCGCCGGAGCGGGCGTGACCGACGGGGTCACGGGCGTTGCCAACGACTGGCGGGCGAACTCACCGATCCTGGTCTTCGGCGGTCAGGGGCCGTTCGACAATCTGCGCCGCGGCTCACTCCAGGAGATGGACCATGTGGCGGTGATGAAGCCGATCACCAAATGGGCCGACGCCTGCTACCGGACCGAGCGGATCCCGGAGTACATCGAGCTGGCCGTCCGCACCGCCCTCAGTGGGGTGCCCGGACCGTCGTTCCTGGAGATCCCGATGGACGTGCTCCACGCCCCGGTCGACGAGTCGGCGGTGACGATGCCCCGGTTCCGGGACTACCGGGTGGCCGCGGCGGCCGCTCCGGAGGCGATCGAGGCCGCGGCTGAGGTCCTGGCCGGGGCGGAGCGGCCCATGCTGATGGCCGGTACTGCCCTCAAATGGTCGGAGGGCGGCGCCGCCCTGCGCCGGTTCGTCGAGGCCGTGCACATCCCGTGTTTCACCAACGGCATGGGCCGGGGACAGCTCCCGATGGACCACCCCCAGTTCTTCAACCGGACCCGTCGGGAGGCGCTCGACCAGGCCGACGTGGTGGTCCTGGCCGGGACCCCACTCGACTTCCGGATGAAGTTCGGCCGTTCCATCCCGGCGTCGGCCAGGATCATCCAGCTCGACCTCGACGAGACCCTCATCGGGCAGAACCGGCAGGCCGACGTGGGACTGGTCGGCAACCTGGGCCGCAACCTCGACGCCCTCGCCGATGCCCTGGACGCATCGGGCAAGAGCGTCGACTTCGCCGACTGGTCGGCGACGCTCCGCTTCGGGGAAGACGAGGCGGAGGCCGCGCTGGCCGCCCAGCTCACCTCGGACGAGACCCCGATCGACCCGTTGCGGTTGTGCGCCGAGATCGCCGGGGTGGTGGCCGACGACGACACCATGATCGTTATCGGCGACGGGGGCGACATCGTGGCCCAGGCATCGAAGGTGCTCAAGGTCCCGCCCCGGGGGACCTGGATGGACCCCGGCCCGCTCGGCACCCTCGGGGTCGGGATGCCCTTCGCCCTGGCGGCCCAGCTGGCCCATCCCGACCAGCGGGTCCTGATCGTTTACGGCGACGGATCGTTCGGCCTCAACGGGTTCGAGTTCGACACCGCCGTGCGGTTCGGGTTGCCCGTGGTCGGCGTGGTCGGCAATGACGGGGCGTGGGGGCAGATGATGCGGCCCCAGGCCATGATCTACGGGACGGATCGTGTGGTGGCCACCGAGCTCAATTACACCCGGTACGACCAGGTGGTCGAGGCCCTCGGTGGCCACGGGGAGCATGTCACCGAACCGGACCAGATCCGGCCCGCGCTCCAGCGGGCCCTCGCCTCGGGGAAGCCGGCCCTGGTCAACGTTGAGATGCGCCGTGACGTCGACGGGATGAAGGGCTCAACGTACGTGTAGGCCTTCACCTGGACCTATGGTTGGTGCTGCCGTCGTAAGAACCCGGTTCGAGGGATCATGAACGAACTGACCGAAGTCGCCCCTGCATTCGTGACCATGGCCCATCGCATCGTGTGGTGCACGGTGGCCACTATCGACCCGTCGGGCCGGCCCCGGACCCGGGTGTTGCACCCGATCTGGGCGTGGGACGGCGACCGGCTCACCGGCTGGGTGGCCACCTCGCCTCATTCCCCCAAGGCCCGGGATATCGCCGGCCACCCCGAGGTCTCGCTGACCTACTGGGATCCGAGCCACGACACCTGCACCGCTGATTGCTCCGTCGAATGGGAGGTGTCGGCCGAGGAGCGGCAGGCGGGCTGGAACCGGTTCGCCAACGGGCCGTCCCCGGTGGGGTACGACCCCAGCATCATCCCCGGCTGGACCGGCCCGGAGGCCCCGGAGTTCGGCATCCTCCGGCTCGAACCGCACCGCCTCCGGGTGATGCCGGGGTCGATGATGGTGACCGGTCAGGGCACCCTGCTCACCTGGTCGGACGGTTCCTGAGGTCGGGCCTCGCCGACCGCCCGTCACTCCGTGAGGGTCGGGCGCGACACCATCTTGACGGTGCCGGTCAACGGGCTGACCCAGGTGGTGCCGGCGCTGAAGTCCCCCTCGTAGTGGAACCGGAGCGGTCCGCGGGCCGGATCGGTCCCGGACAGATCGATCTTGCCGCCCGTGTCCACCAGGTCGATCGGCCCGGCAACCGTCACCCCGGACCGATCGATGACCGTCACGATGAAATGGTCGAAGTCGACCAGGAGGGCGGGATCGAGCACCACCTCCCCGTAGAACTGCTCGGTGCCGCACGTGCACGGCGCGATGGAGATCTCGCCCCGGCCCCCGCCGCACGGGTCCAGATCGAGGTCGACGACGAAGATCTTCGACTTGTCGCCGTAGCCGACCAGGCAGCCGTTGTTGGGTAAGAGCTTCATGCCGTACGGCCGGAAGCCGTAGCCGGCGAGCACCCCGCAACCCTGGGCCGTGACCAGGTCGACGCACCGGGTCTCGTCGAGGTTCCAGGAGTGGGTGTAGAGCCGGGTCCCGATCACCGTCGGATCCTCGGGCTGCCGGTTCCGGGCCATGTTGGCCGCCAGTTCCGGGCGGTTGTAGATCCGGGTGCCGTCGATGCTGAAGCAGTTGACCGGACCACCGGCGATGCAGAACCCGACCGTGGACCCGCTGGCGTCGACGTCACGGAACAGCGCCGGGGCCAAGATGCTCGCCGAGTCGAACTTGAGCGGGGTCCAGAACCCCGGACAGACGTTGCCGGTCGCGTTGTCCCAGCACAGGGCGTAGTCGCCGGCCGTGGTCTGCCAGACCAGGTACAGGCGGGTGCCTTCGACGACCGCCGGTGGGAAGTAGCTGGTGTCGCCGATCAGATCGAAGGTGTTGAGCGTCCACCACCTCCGGATCCGCACGGGGTACTTGGGGCAGGGCTTCCGGGCGGGGACGTCGAAGCACCGGATCATCAGATCGTCCGAGACGTACAGCAGGCGGTCATCGATCCGCCGGATCGGGGTCTGCCGGGCCATGTAGTTCTGGTTGCCGCTCAGCTGCCGGTTGTGGATCACCCGGTCGATGAACTCACCGCACGGGGTGCCGTCCTTGATCCGGACACAGGCCAGGCCGACCACCACCCGGGTCGGGTTCTTCTCGTTGCGCACCAGGTTGTACCAGAGCTCGCCCCGCTCCTCGAACGCGGCCAGTTCGGACTTCGTGTCGGTCGAGGACGGTACGGTGACCGGGAATCCGGGGCAGGGCCCCTTGGCGACCATGTCCACACAGATCAGGGCGTTCCGCCCCATGCTGTGATGGTTCAGGGCGAAGAACCGGTCGCCGTTGTCGACCACGGTCGGCACGAAACCGTCCCCGGAGCCGTTGGTCGGGAAGGACGGGATCGGTGGGTGGATCACGATCGGCTGTTCGCACGTGGTGGCACAGGCGCCGTAGTTGGCCGTGGCGTCGCGACCGACGGTCAGGTGGTTGATGAAGATCTGCGACAGGAACTGGTCGACCGAGTCGTCGACCACCGCCACCGTCACCTCACCGTCGATCGACAGGTCGATCCGGCGGCTCAGCCCGGCACCGGTGAGTCCGTTGGCGGCCAGGAAGTTGTCGACCGCGGCCGTGGCCTCCTCGTCCGTGCCGCTCCTGCCCCGCACCTCTGCGCCGGTCAGGGCGGCCAGGTCGGCTCCCTTCTGCAGCTGGGCCGCCCGGGCGAACAGCATGGCTCCGTCCACCGCGAACGCGGCCAGGACCAGCAGCGGGATCAGCAGCAGCGCCGCCATCGGCAGGACCTGGCCCAGCTCGTCGGTCTGTCCCACCGTTGGGGCAGGGACGGGAGTGGTCGGGTCTGTCATGGGCTCCCTCCCGATCCGGGAGCCCGGACGGGGGCAGGCTCGATTTCGGCGACCGCATAGGCATGACGGGTCCAGTGGAGGGGCAGCACGCCGGTCAGGCCGTCGTACTCGACCGAGAACCAGACCCCGAGCAGGTGGCCGTCGGCCCGCAACGCGGGACACCAGCCGCCGGTCGAGCCGCCGGCTCCCGAGCACAGGCTCATCGGGTGGGTGAGCGTGGCGCCCTCGTACACGTTGCAGCCGTCCCGCTGCCGTCCGGCCAGGCACTCGGCCGGGGGTCCGGCGTCGGAGCCCGACGCCTGGTAGACCACGACCCGGTGGGTGGTGAGGCCGACGCCGAGGGACGAGCGGGCGGTGAAGGTGTCGAGGATCTGGGCATCGGCGTCGGGACTGTTGCGGGCGATCGAACCGACGCGCGCGGCCTCCGCCGCGGCCGAGCTGGCCCCGTCGAGGGTGAACAAGCCGACCGACAGGTCGATGATGGCGGCCAACAGGAGAAAGAAGAGGGGACCGACGAGCGCGAACTCCACCGCCGAGGCGCCCCGCTCGGTTCGGCCCGGTCGTCCCCGCCGGGACTCAGCCATTGCGGGGATGCTCCGTGATCACGACCGTCTGGTGGATGGTGTAGCGCTGGAAGAACGGGAGCACCCGGGTGGTGGCGTCCTGACGGATCGAGTAGCTGATCCCCACCGTCCACCCACCCGGGACCGACCGCCGCGGCGAGCACCATCGGCGGTCGGGGTTGTCGGCGCAGGTGTCGTCGAACACCGCGGTGCCGTCGACGATGGAGGCGATGGCGGCCGGGGAGTAGGCGGTGCACACACCGTTCACCCCGCCGGCCTTGATGGCCGAGCGGGTGGTGCACACCGGGGGCACGCTGCCGTACCGGTCACCGTCGAAGATGACGATCCATTCCAGACCGGAGACGTTGCGCCCATAGAGGTCACGCCACAGGGCCTGGACCACCTTCTCGTCGTGGTTGGGGGCGTCACCGGTGGCGAAACCGGTCACGGCGGCGACCCGGGCCGACTCCTCGGTGGCGGCGCGTTTCTGCCAGGCCGTGCCGAAGTCGACGACGGCGGCTGTGAGCAGCACCAACACCGGAAGGATGAGGGCCGTCTCGACAAGGGCGCTCCCGCGCTCCGACCTCACCGCTGGTCCTTCGGCCGGACCGGAGCGGGAGTTGAGCCCCTTGGGCCCAACTCCCCTGGGATCAGGGCCACCGGCACTGGGCGCTGCTGAGTCGTACGGCCGGGATCCGGGCCGGCTGGATCCCGCCTCGGCCGGGCGCCCGACCGTGACCTGCCGCTAGTCTCCGGCCATGGGGATGCCGCTTGCCGTTTTCGGAACCGCCGACACCATCGAGGCGATCGCCGATGATGTTGCGGCCGCCGCCGCGCTGGGATTCGGTTCCTACTGGACCCCCCAGATCTTCGGACCGGACGCCCTGACCGCCCTGACGCTCGCCTCGGCCCGGACGCCGGACATCCGTCTGGGTACCGCCGTGGTGCCGGTACAACCCCGCCATCCGATGGCGCTGGCCCAGCAGGCCCTCACCGTGAACCAGGTCGCCGCCGGCCGCCTCGATCTCGGGATCGGCCTTTCCCACCAGCCGGTGGTGGAAGGGATGTGGGGCATCTCGTTCGATCGGCCCGTCCGCTACATGAGCGACTACTTGGCCGTCCTCATGCCGCTGCTGCACGGGGAGAAGGTGTCGCACGGTGGGGAGAAGGTGACCGGCCGGGGCGAGATCCGGGTCCGGGCCGAGGCGCCGCCGGTCTATGTGGCCGCCCTCGGTGAGCAGATGTTGAAGCTGGCCGGTCGTCGCGCCGACGGGACGATCACCTGGATGACCGGTCCGGCCACCATCGCCGATCTGACGGTGCCGACCATCACCGAGGCGGCCGGATCGGCGGGGCGGCCCGCCCCCAGGATCATCGCCGCGGTGCCGGTGTGCCTGGCCGGCGATCAGGCCGAGATCGGGGCGCTCCACCGCCGGGCGGCCGAGGAGTACGTCGTCTACGGGCAGCTCCCGTCGTACCGGGCCATGCTCGACCATGAGGGTCTCGACGGGCCCGCCGACCTGGCCCTGATCGGCTCGATCGACCGGATCGCCGAAGGTCTGGGGCGCTTCGTCGACGCCGGCGCCACCACCGTCGTGGTCAACACGTTCGGCGCGCCCGATCAGCAGGCGGCCACCCGCAAGGCGGTTGCCGGCCTGCTCTGACCGGTCCGGCCCGGCTCAGGACCGCTGAAAGCGCCCCGGCTCGACCTCGACCGCTTCACCCCGCTCCAGCATCCGGGCCAGGTGGAGTTCCGCGGTCCGTCGCTCCACCGCGTCGACCATCGGCTGGTCGACATGGGGCCGGTACACGAACCGGATGGCCACCAGATCCTCGAGCGAACGGGGCTCGCTCAGGGCATCGAGCATGTTGGCGTGCCGCCGATAGATGACCTCGGTGAACCCGTCGATCATCTCGAGGAAACGGGGGCGACCCTCGATGATGCCCTTGTGGTGGAAGGTCACGTACCAGCGGGCCTCCACCTCCCGGGCCTTGGCCAGTGACGCCTCGAACTGCTCCAGGTCCGACCAGGCGTCACCGTAGTAGGGGCCGAAGCCAGTGAGATCGATGTCGGAGAGGAAGAACACCTCGTCGGTGACGAACCCGCTGTGCCCCCGGGTGTGGCCTGGGAGGTGCATCGCTTCGAGCCGCACCCCGCCGCCCAGGTCGAACACATGGCCGTCGCCGAAGCCGACGGCATCGGGTCGGGGGGTGTAGAAGAACTCGTCCACCACCAGGGTGGAGAAGGCCTCCCGGCCCTCGCGGTCGAACCCGTACACGTCGAGGAGGCCGTCCAGGCTGCGGGCGGCCTCCAGGTCGTCGTCGTGGATGTGGACGCGGGAGGTCGCGAACAAGCCGTTCCCGGCCACATGGTCCTCGTGACCGTGCGAGTTGATCACCGCGTCGATCGCCGCCGGCGCCCCGCCCCGGGCCACCACCGTGATCGACGGGTCGACCAGGACCGCCTCACCCGCCCCCTCCACGAGGAGGCTGTTGCCCGACGGGTAGGTGCCGTTCTCGTCGCCGACCAGCACCGACACCGTCGGGGTCAGCCGAACCCGCTGGTCGTCCCAGGCCACGATGGGTGGGGCGACCGACGACGCCGGGTCGTTCGTACTCCGGTTCACGCCGTAATCCTGATCACGCCGCCCGACGATACGGGACCGCAGAAATCGGGTCACAATCGTCGGCCCCGCGTGCCCGCCGTCGGCCGGGTCGCCGAGCACCCCCGGGGCGGCAACCCACCGTCGGGGTCCCTGGGTCCATGTACCCCGACCACGGCCCGACCCTTGGCCCGATCGTCGCCATCTGTACAAGATGGGCGAAAGGTACTGGAGGTATCCGCCATGGCTCAGATCCTTGACCCGTCCACTGCCACCGCCGCACCCCACCCGCTCGACCGGCTGAGCGAGGCCGAGACCGGTGCCGCGGTGGGCCTGATCAAGGCCGACGGGCGGTTCGGCCCGAGGATGCGGTTCGCCAGTGTCAACCTGCACGAGCCGGGAAAGGACCAGGTGCTCTCGTTCCGACCGGGTGACCCGGTCCACCGGGCGGCCGAAGCCATCCTGCTCGACACGTCCGACGGCTCCACCCACGAGGTCACGGCCTCGATCACCGGCGGCGCCGTCACCGGCTGGAACCGGATCACTGGGGTACAGCCGTCGCTGATCCTGGACGAGATGGCCGAGGTCCAGGACGCGGTTCGGGCCGACCCGGCGTTCCGGGCCGCCATGGCCCGCCGGGGTATCACCGACATGGACCTGGTGACCGTCGACCCCTGGTCGGCCGGCCACTACGGCGACCCGGTGGAGTCCGACCACCGGATCATCCGGGGCCTGGTCTGGATCCACGGCCGCCCGGGCGACAACCAGTACGCCCGCCCCGTCGACGGGTTGACGGTCATCGCCGATCTGTTGACGATGACCGTGTTGCGGGTCGACGACGAGCGCCTGGTCACCGTGCCCGCCGAGTCGGGCGACTGGGTCAGGGAACTCACCGGTCCCACCCGCAGTGACGTCAAACCGTTGGAGATCACCCAACCCGAGGGACCCAGTTTCACCGTGACCGGTGACCGTCTCGAATGGCAGAAATGGAGCCTCCGGTTGGGCTGGACCTCCCGGGAAGGCCTGGTGATCAACACCGTCACCTACGACGACGACGGTGAGGTGCGGCCGGTGCTGTACCGGGCGTCGCTGGCCGAGATGACCGTCCCCTACGGTGACCCCTCCAGCACCCAGGCCCGCAAAAACGCCTTCGACGTGGGGGAGTACGGGTTCGGGATGCTGGCCAACTCCCTGACCCTCGGGTGCGACTGCCTGGGCGAGATCCACTACCTCGACGCCCACGGGGTGGACGCGGCGGGGGAGGTGCTCACCATCGCCCAGGCCATCTGTATCCACGAGGAGGACTTCGGGATCGCCTGGAAGCACGTCGACACCCGGATCGATGCGGTGGAGGTGCGCCGGCTCCGACGCCTCGTCGTGTCGTTCATCGCCACCGTCGGCAACTACGAGTACGGCATCTACTGGTACTTCTACCAGGACGGGCGGATCGAGAACGAGATCAAGCTCACCGGGATCCTGTCCACCGCCGCCATCGACGACGGGGACACGACCGAGTACGGCACGATGCTGGCCCCCAACCTGTACGGGCCGAACCACCAGCACTTCTTCTGCGTCCGGATCGACCCGATGATCGACGGGCTCGACAACACCGTCGTCGAGGTCGACACCGTGCCCGCCCCGGTCGACGAGAACCCCTGGGGCAACGCCTTCCTGGCCTCGTCGACGGTGCTGGCATCCGAACAGCAGGCCCGCAGGCTGGTCGATCCCCTGGTGGCCCGGTACTGGAAGGTGGTGTCGGGCCACCGGACCAACCGGATGGGCGGCCCCACCGGCTACAAGCTGTTGGCCGGGGAGAACTGTCTGCCGTTCGCCACCGAGACCTCGTCGATCCGCCGACGGGCGGGCTACATGTGGAACCACCTGTGGGTGACCCCGTACACGACCGGTGAGCGATATCCGGCCGGTGAGTACCCGAATCAGAGCCCGGGCGGTGATGGTCTGCCCAGCTGGACCGAGGCCGACCGGCCGGTGGAGAACACCGACGTGGTGTTGTGGTACGTCATGGGCCACAACCACCTGCCCAGTCCCGAGGACTGGCCGGTGATGCCGGTGGCCTGCATCGGGTTCACCCTCAAACCGACCGGCTTCTTCGATCACAGCCCGGCCATGGATCTGCCCCCGTCGGACCACTGCCACTGAGGGCCGACGCGGGTTCTCGGCGCCCTCCCCGGCCGATACGGGCACAACTGCACCGACATGCGCGAGGCTGGGGCAGTGTCCGAGTTGATTTGGTCAGACCAGCCCACCTTGCGCCGACCCCTGCTGCTGGTCGCGTTCGAGGGCATCTTCGACGCGGCCGAGGCGGCGACAACCGCGTTGGATTGGATCTGCCAGCGCTCGGAGTCGACCCAGATCGGCGAGATCGATCCCGAGACGTTCTTCAACTTCCAGGAGGCCCGCCCGACCACCCGGTTCGGACCCGACGGCGAGCGCATCATCGATTGGCCCAGCACCGAGATCACCGCCGTCCGCACCGACTCCCCCCGGGATCTGGTGATCATGACCGGAGTCGAACCGCACCTCCGCTGGGCCGCCTACTCCGACCACATCATCGAGGTGGTGCGCCGCAGCGGCTGCGAGATGGTGGTCACCGTCGGTGCGCTGGTGGCGATGGTGCCCCACACCCGGCCCTTCCCGGTCACCGGGAGCGCGGTCCACCCCGATCTGGCCCGCCGGCTCAACCTGTCGCAGCCGACCTACCAGGGACCGACCAGCTTGGCCGGCGTGATCAACGCCCGCCTGGAACGGGCCGACGTGCCCGTCATCTCCCTGCGGGTGGCCGTGCCCCACTATGTGCCCGGACCGCCGAACCCGAAGGCGACCCGGGCCCTGCTCCGGCGCCTGGAGCAGACCACCGGGGTCAGCACCGACTACGAGGAGTTGGACCGCGAGGTCAGCGAATGGTCGAGCCGGGTCGATCAGGCGGTGGCGTCCGACGAGGAGAGCCGCCAGTACGTGGCCCGGCTCGAGAACCAGGTGGACTCCAACGAGGAGCTCCTGCCGTCCGGTGATGATCTGGCCGCCGAGCTCGAAGCCTTCCTGCGCAACCAGCGCCGCCGCGAGGGTGGGCCCGACCCCGAATCCGGCGCGGTCCTGCCCGGCGACGAGGCGCCGGAGGGCACCGTGCCGCCCGGTGATGAGGCGTCGGAGGGCACCGCGTCGCCGGGCGATGCGCCTGAGGGCACCGCGTCGCCGGGCGAGGCGCCCACGGACGATGAGGCCGGGCCCCGGGATGAGGTGGGGCACCCGCCCGCGGATGGTGAGACGGCCGGCGGTGACCCGCAGGCCGGCGGCGGCGCGCCCGCCGACGGTGACGAGGGCGACCCGGACTGAGGCCACCGGCGTGCAGGCCGGCCCGGACCAGGCCGCCCGTCCCCGGTCGCCCGGTCCGGCCGGACGGCGTGGTCAGGCCGGGTCGGGCAGGGAGCGGAGGGCCTGCTGCCGGAGCCAGTGGTCGGCCAGCACGAGCAGGCCCATGGCCTCCACGATCGGCACGGCCCGGGGCAGGACGCACGGGTCGTGGCGGCCCTTGGCGGCCAGGGTCGTGGCCAGGCCCGACGTCGTGACCGTCTTCTGCTCTTTGGCGATGGTCGCGGTCGGCTTGAACGCGGTGCGCCACACCAGGTCGGCGCCGTTGCTGATCCCGCCCTGGACACCACCCGACCGGTTGGACTCGGTGGCCGGCCGCCCGTCCGGGGCGGGCACGAACGGGTCGTTGTGTTCCGAGCCGGTGAGGCGGGTGCCGGCGAAACCGCTGCCGATCTCGAAGCCCTTCGCCGCCGGCAACGACAGCATGGCCTTGGCCAGGTCGGCGTCGAGCCGATCGAACACCGGTTCACCCAGGCCGGCGGGAACCCGTCGGGCCACCGCGCTGACCACACCGCCGAGCGAGTCCCCGTTCCGGCGAGCCTCCTCGATCGCCCTGGTCATGGCGGCCGCGGTGGCCGGGTCGGGGCATCGGGTCGGGTCGGCCTCCACCGCTTCCGTCGTGACCTCGTCGGGATCGAGCTCGACCGAGAGGTCGTGCACCTGGCTCACCCACGCCAACACCTCGATCCCGGCCACCTCGGCCAGGAGCCGGCGGGCCACCGCCCCGGCCGCCACCCGGGCCACGGTCTCCCGGGCCGAGGAACGGCCCCCACCCCGGTGGTCACGGCGCCCGTACTTGGCGTCGTAGGTGAAGTCGGCGTGGCTGGGCCGGTACACGTCACGGAGATGGTCGTAGGCGCCGGGACGCTGATCGGCGTTGGTCACCATCAGGGCGATCGGGGTGCCGGTGGTCCGACCCTCGAACAGGCCGGACAGCACCTGGACTGTGTCGGTTTCGGCCCGTTGGGTGACCAGGCGACTCTGCCCGGGCCGTCGGCGGTCGAGATCGTGCTGGATGATCGCCTCGTCGACGGCCAGACCGGGCGGGCAACCGTCGATCACCACACCGACGGCGACGCCATGGGACTCCCCGAACGTGGTGATCCGGAACAGGTGACCGAAGCTGC
>JBKDZN010000264.1:0-2287 GCA_047971245.1 Acidimicrobiales bacterium | reverse complement strand
GGTGTGGCGGTACGGCTCCACGAAAGGGATCCCGTTCCAACGTTCGACGATGACGTTCGACGACGACCCGATCCCGACGGTGAACCGTCCGGGTGCGGCGTCGGCCAGCGAGGCCACGCTCTGGGCCATGAGGGCCGGGCCCCGGGTGTAGGCGGGCAGGATGGCCACGCCGAGCTGGAGCTCGGGCGCCCACGCCGCGGCCAGGGCCAGCGGGGTCAGCCCGTCGTAGCCGTCGGCCTCGGCCGACCACACGTCGGTGTAGCCGAGATCGACCAGGCGCCGGTACGTATCGTGGTGCTGGACCAGGTTGGATCCAGCCAGGGGAACAGTCATGCCGTAACGCATGGCAGACGAACCTAGTCGATACTAAGAACCCAGGTTTTTTTGCGTTTTTTCCGTCCGAGGCCCCGATTCCGGCCTTGAGTGTCACACCCCCTCCGGATGATGGGGCCATGGCACAAACCCAGCAGATGCACCTGATCTACCTCGACGACGAGCACTGGCGTCTCGATGCGAACACCATCCGGGTCGGCCGTCAGGGCTTGGCCGCCGCCCGCCGGGCCCTGGCCGCGGCCAGTCCCGTCCCCGAGGTCTCGTCCCCCACCCGGTTCGCCGCCCATCTGGCCGCCGCGGCCTAGCCGGGGGAGCTTGGCTGGAAACGATCTGATCGTCGTAGGCTCGTCGCATGCGCGAAGTCGTTATTGTCGAAGCCGTCCGCTCGCCCATCGGTCGTCGGAACGGTGGGCGGACCACGGGTCCTCCCGCCGAACTGCTGGCCGAGATCCAGAGCGAGGCCATCTCCCGCTCGGGTATCGATCCGACCGAGGTCGGGCAGGTCATCACCGGCGGCGTCAGCCATGTGGGCGAACAGTCGTACAACATCGGCCGCACGGCCTGGCTGTCGGCCGGTCTGCCCATGGAGGTGGCCGCCACCACGGTCGACACCCAGTGTGGTTCCTCCCAGCAGGCCACCAATCTGGCCACCGCCCTGGTCCAGTCCGGTGTGGTGGATGTGGCCATGGCGTGTGGGGTCGAGAACATGAGCCGGATCCCCATCGGTGTCAACTCGTCGAAGAAGCTCGGTCTGGGTGTGCCAATCCCGAAGACGTACTTCGCCGAGTACGAGTTCACCAGCCAGTTCGAGGCTGCGGAACGCATCGCCGACAAGTGGAACATCACCCGCACCGACGCCGACGAGTTCGGCTTCCGCTCCCAGCAGCTCGCCGCCCAGGCCTGGGCCGAGGACCGCTTCGGCACCCAGGTCCACCCGATCGACGCCCCCGACGTCGACGACGACGGCAACCCCACCGGCACCACCCACCGGGTCGAGAAGGACGAGGGCCTGCGTGACACGACCCTTGAGGGTCTCGCCGCCCTGAAGCCGGTCGCCCGCGAGGACGGCGTCCACACCGCGGGTTCGTCCTCCCAGATCTCCGACGGGGCGGCCGCCGTGCTCATGATGACGCCCGAGAAGGCCGCCGAGCTGGGCCTCACCCCGCTGGCCAAGGTGGTCGACACCTGCCTCGTCGGGGTGGATCCGGTGCTGATGCTGACCGGCCCGATCGACGCCACCCGTCTCCTCCTGGAGCGGACCGGTCGCGAGATGTCCGACGTGGACCTCGTCGAGATCAACGAGGCGTTCGCCTCGGTGGTGATGGCCTGGCAGCGTGAGCTCGGTGCCGACATGGACATCGTCAACCCGAACGGCGGCGCCATCGCGCTCGGCCACCCCCTCGGAGGCACCGGCGCCTTCCTCATGACGAAGGCGGTACACGAGCTTCATCGGGCCGACAAGACCACCGCCCTCATCACGATGTGCTGCGGCGGTGGTCTTGGTACCGGCACCCTCATCGACCGGGTCTGAAACCTCCCACCCGGCCCGGAGGCCGCCCCGGTTGGGGGTCCGGCTGGGCGGGATACTGCTGGCGGCGCTCATCGGCGCCGCCGGGTGTGACCTCGCGGGCGGGGCGGACCAATCCGCCCCGCCCGTCGGTGATCAGACCCCCGACGGGTCCGTCCCGACGGAACCGTCCACCGGTTCCACCGTCGACACCGGGGTGATCGAGCGGGTGGTCGACGGCGACACCGTCGTGCTCGATCTGGCCGGAACGTCGGAACGGGTCCGCCTGATCGGGATCGACTCCCCCGAGTCGGTGGCGGAGAACCGTCCGGTCCAGTGTTACGGGCCCGAGGCCTCCGAGGCGTTGAAGGCCCTGCTCCCCCCGGGAACCACGGTGTCGAGCACCCGGGACGTCGAGTCCCGAGTCCGTTACGAGCGCCTCCTGCT
>JBKDZN010000263.1:0-18253 GCA_047971245.1 Acidimicrobiales bacterium | reverse complement strand
CGGACAGGAACTCGTTGCGGAGCTGGGAGGCCGGGGAGGCGAACACGGCCGAGGCGAACGCGGCGACGGCCAGCAGGGCGAACCAGCGGCGGGACACCGGGGCGGGGGCGTCCACCTCGTCCGCGGCGACGAACCGCTGGGTCTCGGCCAGGAACGGCGCCAGGCGAGCCAGGACGGGCAGGAACAGCAGGGGTACGAGGTACAGGAAACGCCAGCCGCCGATCTCGCCCACCACACCACCCAGATCGGCCACGGGGAGGACCCACACCACCATGCCCGCCCCCAGGGCGGCGGTGATGGTCAACAGGCTGATGGTGAACGCCCGGGCCTCGGCCGGCGCCTCCTCGGTGACGGCCAACAGCAGCAAGGTGATCAGACCCGTGGTGAGGCCCCGGGCGATGGCCTGGCTGAGACCCAGCGCCCACAGGTTGGGCGCGCCGGCCCCCACGGCGGTGAAGACGATGGCGGCCGTGGTGAACCCGATGATCACGGGTCGACGGCCCACCCGGTCGGCCTGGCGCAACAGGACGACCGAGAGGAACACGCCGACCCGGATCGCCGCCAACGTGGTGGCCTGGTACTGATCGGTTGACCCGAACTGGCGGGCGGCGAACGTGATCGACTGACCGACCAGGGCGCCCAGGTAGCCGGTCATGACCGAGATCGTGACCAGCACCGCCACCAGTTCCGACGTGCGCCGGCTGACCACGGTGCGGGGCCACCACCAGCGCCGGCGTGGGGTTCGGGCCGTCGACCCGAGCGCCCGGCGCATCAGGGGGGTGATCAGGGGCCGCCACACCGGTACGGCCAGGCTGAAATCGGTGGTCTCGGTGACCGCGAAGCGACCGTCCGGGCCGGTGGCCACGTCGAGCCGTCGCTGGTAGGAGCGGAACGGGCCCCGTGCCGCGTCCCAACGGTCGGGGCCCAGGGTTCGTTCGATCACCAGGTCGGTGCGGGGCCGACGGAGATCGTCCAGCTCCGGCGCGGTCACGGATCGTCGCCGAACCAGGTGGGTCATCGAGGCGGGATCGGTCCGGTCACGACTCGCCGGGTTCGGATTCGGCGGTGGGGCCCGACCCACCGTCGGTGGCGGCCGGGCCGGCCCCGTCGAGCTGACGATCGACCCGCCGGTTGGCGATCCACAGCAGGCCGCCGACGAGCAACAGGGGGGTCAATACCAGCAGGATCTCGTCCCAGCCGCCCTGGTGGGCCAGGATCGGGGCCATCGGGCTCATCGCCTTCAGGCTACGCCGGGTAGTCTGAATCCGGTGACCGAACCCAGACGGCGCGGAAGGTGTGAACGTGTCCGATCAGTCAAGCCCTGAAGCTTCGAACCCGGGGACTCCCCGGCCCGACCAGGACGCGCGACACCAACAGGACGCGTTTCACCAACAGGTGGCCACGGTGATCGGGGTGATCCGTCCCGCCATCCAGGCCGATCAGGGTGACATCTTCCTTCGGGGAACCGACGCCACCACCGGGGTGGTGTCGGTCGAGCTCGTCGGGGCGTGCATCACCTGCCCCGCTTCCAGCCAGACCCTCAAGGAAGGCCTGGAACGCATCCTCAAGCAGCGGGTCGAGGGCGTGACCTCGGTCCACCATGTCGGTGAGGAACTGGTGGGGGCGAGCGAGGGAACGGTCGTTTCGCTGTGACCGTCCCCCGCCTGTTCACCGGTTGAGGGCCGACGGCCCGATCAGCGGCTGCGCAGCTCGTCGCGGATCTCGGTGAGGTCGTCGAGCTCGCTCGGGCCGTCCTCTTCCTCGGTCCGGTGCATGGCCCGGTTGTAGGCCTTGACCATCAGGAAGACGATGAAGGCGATGATCACGAAGGTCAGTACCGCATTGATGAAGTTGCCGTAGTAGATCGCCGCTTCCCGGACGGTTCCGTCGTCCAAGGTCTCCACCGGGCCGCCCAGGCTGATCTTCAGCTGGCTGAAGTCCGGCGCCCCGAAGATCCGACCGATGATCGGCGTGACGACGTCGGCGACGAGGGAGTTCACGACTGGGGTGAACGCCATGGCCATGATCAGGCCAATGGCGGCATCGAACACATTGCCCTTGTTGATGAACTCCTTGAATTCCTTGAACACCGCTCGCTCCTTGTCACCCTGTGGGGGTTGGTCTGGTCCCGCCGGCTGCCACCGCCATCCGACCACGTCACGCGGCCAGGGGTGGACAGAACGGAGTGCCATAGCTTAGCGACGAGGTGGCCCGGAACCGGGTGATGCCCACGGCGCCGACGCGCCGGGAAGAGTTACCCCTCCCGGTGGGCCAGATGGGTGCGGAAGGAACGAAGGTTGCGGCGCCAGACGGTGGCGAGGACGGGCCGGGCCACCAGCTCGCCGGCCGGGCCGCCATACCACCAGGGCAGCGACAGCGTCTCGTGCCAGCGGAACCGGGTCGTGTGGCGGCCGAGCGGTTCGAGCACGAACACCCCCTCGCCGGTCACCAGACCCCGATGGCGGACCCCGATCAGGCGCTCCTCCTCCCAGCGGGTGATCTCCATGAGGTCAGTGGTGTGCAGCGGCCCCACCGCGGTCAGGCACTCGAACCGGGTGCCGACCCCCGAACGGCGGTCGGTCAGGAACCGGATCTTCTCGGCGTCGGCCATCCAGTTCACATGATCGGCGATGTCGGCGGCCGCCGCCCACACCCGATCGACCGGGTGGGGCAGGGTGACGTCGATCTCGATGTCCATCACCCGGGCGAGGCTAGGGCACCGACGGGGGGCGACGGTACACCGACACATGGATCCCGCCGGCCGGGGAAGAGGGGCCGCCGACCCAGTCCCCGTACCGCTCGGTGCGGACCAGGCCGGCCCGGGCGGCGTACCCGTCGATCTGGTCCGGGGTCGACCAGCGCACCAGCCAGGGGAACAGCTCGACCCCGTGATCGTCGACGGCCACATGGCAACCGGCGATGGTCTGGCGGTCCTGGTCCACGACGGTCGCCACCGCGGTCACCATCATCGCCGCCTCCGTGGCCCGGGAACCCCGCCCGACCGGGGCCGGCCGGGGCGGTCCGGGCGCCAGCGACGGCCCCGCGGCGGCCCCGATCCCGGCCGGGACCAGGGCCTCCACCACCAGGATCCCCCCGGGGCGGAGCACCCGGGCGGCCTCGGCCACCGCGGCGGCCTGGGCCGCCCCGGTGCCCAGGTTGAACAGGGTGTTGTAGGCCACCAACACCCCGCCGCAGGTCCCGGCGGCCAGGGGCAGGGCGGCCATGTCGGCCCGGGCCCACCGGATCCGGGCGCCGGGGTGGGCGGCCCGACCGCGCCCCAGCATGGCCGCCGAGGCGTCGAGCCCGATCACGGTTCGGCCCGCCCGGACCAGGGGGACCGCCAGGCGGCCAGTGCCGACCCCGAGCTCCAGCACCGGCCCCGAGGCGGCCCGGTCGGCCACGAACCGGGCCGTGGCCTCGGCGTCGGTCACCCCGGCGTACCACAGGTCGTACACGGGAGCGAACACGTCGCCGTAGGCGGCCGGCCCCGCCGCGGCGGTCGGGTCGGGCCCGGGTGCGCGGCGGGCCGCGGGGTCGGGTCGGTTCACGATCGCAGTCTGCCACCGGGCCGGTGGCCGGCGGTTCGGTAGCCTGGAGCGGGTGCCCCACTATCTCGATCACGCGGCCACCACCCCGATCCGGCCCGCCGCGTTGGCCGCCCTGGTCGATGTGCTCGAAACCGACTACGGCAACCCGTCGGGCGCCCACCGGCTCGCCCGGAGGGCCAATCGGATCCTCGACGACGCCCGCGACACCGTGGCGTCGGCCCTGGGCGCGGAACCGGGCCAGATCGTGTTCACCGCCGGCGGGACCGAGGCCGACGCCCTGGCCGTGCGGGGTGTGCTCGACGCTTCGGGCGGGGTGCCGGTGTGCTCGGCCGTCGAACACCACGCCGTACTCGATCCGGTGGTGCACGCGGGCGGCCGGACCGTCGCCGTCGACGCCCGCGGTGTGCTCGACCTCGATGCCCTGGTGGCCGCCCTCGACCCCGAGGTCTCGATCGTCTCGGTGATGCTGGCCAACAACGAGACCGGCATGATCCAGCCGGTCGGCCGGGTGGTGGAGCTGGTACGGGAGCACGCCCCCCGGGCCCTGGTCCACACCGACGCAGTCCAGGCTGTGCCGTGGCTCGACGTGGCCACCCTGGCCGCCGGGGCCGACCTGATCTCGATCAGCGCCCACAAGTTCGGCGGCCCCAAGGGCACCGGGGCCCTGGTGGTCCGGCCCCGGGCCGATCCGGCTCCGTTGCTGCGGGGCGGTGGCCAGGAGCGGGGGCGTCGGGGCGGCACCCAGAACGTGGCCGGAATCGCGGCCATGGCCGTGGCCCTGGCCGAAACCGTCGACGAGCGGGACCGTACGGTGGCCCGGGTGGCCGCCCTGCGCGACCGCCTGGTCGACGGCCTGCTCGCCGCGGTGCCCGGCGCGGTGGAGACCGGCGAACGGGTCGGCAAGACCGCCAACATCGGACACCTGTGCCTTCCCGACGTGGCCAGTGAGGCCCTGCTGTTCCTCCTGGAGGAGGCCGACGTGATGGCGTCCGCGGCCTCGTCGTGCTCCAGCGGGGCGCTCGACCCGAGCCATGTGTTGGCGGCGATGGGCTACGACCGATCGCTCGCCTTCGGGTCGCTGCGACTGTCGCTCGGAGTCACCAGCGTCGGCGCCGATGTCGACGCCGCCCTGGCCGCGGTGCCCGCCGCGGCGGCCCGGTTGGTGGGGGCATGAACCCGCCGGTGGGTCCGCCCGGGGCCCATCCCGTCACGGTCGACGACCGTTCCGGTCGGCCCGGCCGTCAGCGGGTGCTGGTGGCCATGTCCGGCGGGGTCGACTCCTCGGTGGCGGCCGCCCTCCTGCTCGACCAGGGGCACGACGTGGTAGGGGTGACCCTGAAGCTCTGGGGCGGCGAGTCCGACACCGGATGCTGCTCGGTCTCCGACGTCGACGATGCCCGGCGCGTCGCCCACCGGTTGGGGATCGACCACCATGTGTTCAACTTCGCCGATGCGTTCGGCCGTGAGGTGATCGATCGGTACGTGGATGAGCATGTGGCGGGTCGGACCCCGAACCCGTGCATCGAATGCAACCGGCATATCAAGTTCGATGCCCTGCTCCGTCGGGCCGACGCACTCGGTTTCACCACCTTGGCCACCGGTCACCACGCCCGGGTCGTCACCGAGGGCGGGATCCGGTGGTTGGCCCGGGGGGCCGACCGGGCCAAGGACCAGTCCTACGTGTTGCACATGCTGAACCAGGAGCAGTTGGCGCGGACCTGGTTCCCGGTCGGCGATCTGGCCAGCAAGGACGAGGTCCGGGCCACGGCCGCCGAGCTGGGTCTGGTCACCGCGGCGAAGCCGGACAGCCAGGATGTGTGCTTCATCCACTCCGCGGTGGGTCGGGCCCGGTTCATCGGGGACCGGGCCCCGCTCCGGCCGGGCCGGGTGCTCAACGGGGACGGCACCCAGGTGGGTCGGGTCAGTGCGGTGGAACTGGTCACCGTGGGGCAGCGCCGGGGCCTGGCCCTGGGTGGGGGCGATCAGCGCCGGTATGTCCTCGATGTCGACCCGGTGGCGGCCACGGTGACGGTCGGGGCCCGCGCCGACCTGCTGGTCGCCGAGCAGCCGGTTGACGATCTGGCCTGGGCGGTCGACCCGGTGGCCGGACCGGTCGAGATCCAGTGTTCGGCCCACGGCCGGGCGTATCCCGGTCGTGTCGTCGTCGACGGCGACGGCGGGGGGCCGGCCGTGGTGCGATGGGCCGAGCCTCAGCGCCGGGTGGCGGCCGGCCAGGCCGTGGTGATCTACCGGGGCGACCGGGTGATCGGTGGGGCCGTCGCCGCTCGCCGCTGACGCCGGTTCCCCGACCCCCGCCGAGCCCCGATCCACCCCGTGCCCATTGGGTGAAGTCGTTTTCCCTTCCCGGCCCGGGCCGGAGGCAATTACATATCGTTTATGTATCCCAAAGTTCGGCGCTCTCGTTGCGGCATTCCGGCCGGCCACTCATTGTTGATGGATGGTCCTGGGTAGGTTGTCCTACTCGTCGCCCGGTCGCTACGGTGACCGCCTCGCGACTGAAGGGTGCTCTTCATGCGCAGATTTGTCCATCCGGAGCGGGCTCGAAACGGTCGGTGTTGGGCGGCACCGTGGGCCGTTTTCGCCGCCCTGGTTGCCCTGTTTCCGATGATTTCCCTGATTGCGGCCCCGGCCGACGCCGACACGGGGGTCCGATTGCCCGAGCCGACCACGAGAACGATCGTGGTCGACTCATTCAATCGGACAACCGCCAACGGGTTGGGTGAGGTAAATGGGACGGCCTACACGGCCAATCCGGCTCGCTATTTCTCGGTGGTCGGAAACGCCGGCCATATCTCGAATCTCCCGCCGGGCGCCTCGGCTACGGCTGAGTTGAATCGGAGCATCGACGCCGATCAGGCCGTTTCCGTCACCGCCCGGATCCCCACGGTGAACACCGCCGGCAACGGCCTCTATCTGGCCGCGACCCTGCGCGGCCAGTCCAACGGTGACTCGTACCGCGCCCGGGCCCGGATCGCCCCCGGTGGGGTGCTGACGGTGGCCGTCTACCGGGTGCGGGGTGGTAACCAGGCCACCGTGATCGACGAGACCCAGGTGCCGGGAACGGTGGTGCCCGGCGCCGAGCTCAGGCTCGAGGCCTACGTCGACGGCACGACCGAACCGACCGTGGCCGTGCGGGCGTGGGTGGCCGGGACCGACCGGCCGGCGTACCGGACCGCGGTCGACTCGTCCGGGTCGGCGATCGACGGTGACGGCCGGGTCGGCATCTGGGCCTACGTGTCCGGGTCGTCGTCGGCCTCCTCGGTCGATCTGACCTCGCTCACCGCCTCGACGCTCTCCTCGGCCGGATCGGCCCCGGTGGGCGGCACCGCCTACCCGGCCCCGGCCGACGCGGTGTTCGTCGCCCCGGACGGCTCCGACCAGACCGGCTCGGGCTCGATCACGGCGCCCTACCAGACGGTCAAGATGGCCCTGAGGAACACGCCCGCGAACCGGACCATCGTCCTGCGGGAGGGTTCGTACCACGAGAAGGTCTTCGTCCCCGACACGGCGAAGGTGGTAATCCAGTCGTATCCGAACGAGGCGGTGTGGTTCGACGGCACCGCACCGGTCACCGGCTGGCGGGCCGGCGGCACGACCTGGGTGGCCGACGGGTGGACCGCCGGCTTCGACCATTGGGCCAGTTTCACCAAGGGCCACAACGACCCGACGTTCCTCGCTCCCGACCGGCCGCTGGCCGCCCACCCCGACCAGGTGTTCTTCGACGGGGAACCGTTGGCGCAGGTGCAGCAGAACCCCGGACCGGGCCAGTTCGCGATCGACGAGCAGAACGACCGGATCACGGTGGGTAGCGATCCCACCGGGGTCGAGGTTCGCGCCTCGGATCTGTCCACCGCCTTCGTGGTCGCCGGCCAGGTCACGTTGCGGGGCTTCGGCATCCGCGGCTACGCCACGTCGGTCCCCGAAATGGGCACGGTCTACTTCGGTGGCCGCAGCGACGGGAGCGTCGTGGAGAACGTCGTGGTGGCCGACAACGCCACCCAGGGCCTTTCCGTCGGCGACGTGAGCAATGTGACCATCGATCGGGTCACCGCCCAGCGCAACGGGATGACCGGGATGCACGCTGCCTACTCCGATGGGCTCGTCATCAAGAACAGCCTGATCGTGGACAACAACGCCGAGGGATTCCCGGCCGCGCCGTCCACCGGCGGTATCAAGGTCACCCGGCTCAACGGGGTCACCATCACGGGGAACGTCGTGCTCGGCAACCACGGGGCCACCGGGATCTGGACCGACGAGACGGTCACGAACTTCGAGATCAGCCACAACCGGGTCGAGCTCGGGAACGGGGAGTACGGGATCGAGACCGAACTGTCCGACACCGGCGTGGTGGTCGGCAATGTGGTGTCCGGTGCCCGGTACGGGTACGCCGCCTACCTGACCGGCAATGTGCAGGTCTACAACAACCTGTTCCACGACAACTCGGTCTTCGACCTGGGTGTGGTGGAGGACAATCGGCGTGGCCAGGGGCCGGCTGAGGCACCGTGGATCTCGCGCAATGTCGTCGCCGCCAACAATGTGTTCGCCGACAACGCGGCCGGCGACAACGGGGGCTTCGAGTTCTACGCCCTCAACCGGGCCACCGGGGTACCCGCCGACGCCATGAACATCACCATCGACGGCAACCAGTTCAGCCCCGCGGCCAACGGTGCCCAGGTGGTCAGCATCGGCTGGGGCGGCGGTGACAACCACACCGTGACCTACTACGAGGACCCGGCCACCTTCCCCCGCGCCGTCGAGAACGGCTGGGTGAACCATCGCAGCCATGTCGGGCCCACCGACCGGGTGGTGGCGACCGGCCGGGCCATCCCGGCCGACATCGCGGCCATTCTCGGCGTGCCGGCCTCGAGCCGCCAGATCGGCCCGACGATCGACTAGGCGCCTCGAAGACCCGAGAAACCGCTGAGGCCCGGTCCTACAACGGATTCAGCGACGACGGGTCGTGCTCGGCGTACGCCTCCATCTCGTCCTGGCTGAACGCCCGGGGTTCGACCAGGACGAGCCAGTTGCCGGTGTTGTCCCGGATCACCGCTTCGACACCGTAGGGCCGCTCCTCGGGTGGGTTGACGATCTCGACGCCCTTCGCCTCGAGATCGGCGATCGTGGCGGCACAGTCGGCCACGTTGAGGCCGACGGCGAAGGTCCCACCCTCGTCGAGGGCCCGAGCGAGGGCGCCCACATATTCGGGGGTGAGCGGCGGGCCGGGGGTCGAGAGGTGTACATCGAGTTCGGGCTGCGACGGGTGGCCGATGGTGCACCAGCGGAAATCGTCGCCGAGGCGGACGTCGTCGCGGGCTTCGAAGCCGAGCTTGTCGATGTAGAAGGCCCTGGACTCGTCGATGTCCTTGACCCAGATCGTCGTGAGGCTGATGTTGTTGATCATGGCCGTGACGCTACTGATGCGTCGGAGCCCGTTACTTCTCCCGCCTTGCGGGATCGGTGGAGGTCGACTCGGTGGGGGTCGACTCGGCCATGCCCCACATGAAGACGAAACAACCGGGAATCGGGGGGGGGGTGCCCGTTGCGGCCCAGCGCCGTTGGAACGCGCCGGGGGTCTCGCCGGTGAGCGCCCGGAAGCGGGTCGAGAACGAGCCGAGGCTCGAGAACCCGACCGCGGTGCACACCTCGGTGACGGTCAGATTCGAGGTGCGAAGGAGATCCTGGGCTCGTTCGATCCGCCGCTGCGACAGATACGACGCCGGGGTCACACCATACGTCGCTCTGAACAGGCGGTGGAAGTGGAACTTCGACAGGTGAGCGATCGCGGCGGCCTCGTCGAGGTCGACCCCGGCGGTGAAGTTCCGGTCGATATGGTCGCGGGCGCGCCGCAGGAACACCAGCACGTCGCCGGGCACACGGATGTCGGACACTGCCATCGAGCGTACGCGAATCGAGCGGTCGGGTGGACCGCTCCACCCGACGATGTGCCGTACCGGGCGCTGGGAGGTCGGCCCGGCCTCGACCCGGCAGGGCGTAGCCTGCCCGGGTGCGGTTGGTGACCTGGAACGTGAACTCGTTGCGGGCCCGTCACGCCCGGGTGCTGGACTGGATGGAAGGTCACCGGCCCGACGTGATGCTGCTCCAGGAAACCAAGGCCCGGGACGATCAGGTGGCCGCCACCGGGTTCCGGGCCGCCGCCCACACCTTGGGCTACGAGCTGGCCCACCACGGTCACGACCACTGGAACGGGGTGGCGATCCTCAGCCGGGTGGGACTCGACGAGGTCGACCCCGGTTTCCCCGGCATCAACCGGGCCCCTTATGACGAGGCCCGGGTGATGGCGGCCACCTGCGCCGGGGTACGGGTGTGGTCGGTCTATGTGCCCAACGGCCGCAGCCTCGACGATCCCCACTACCGGTTCAAACTGGTGTGGCTCGAGCGGTTGCGGGGGGCGGTGGCCGCGGACCTCGGCCGTCACCGGGCCCTGCTGGTGGCCGGCGACCTCAATGTGGCCCCTGAGGACCGCGACATCTACGACCCGGTTCGCTGGCGGGGCCGCACCCACGCCAGCGAACCGGAACGGGCGGCCGTGGCCGCCCTCGGTGATCTGGGCCTGGTCGACGTCACCCGCCGGTGTCGTCCCGACGACGGGGTGTTCACCTGGTGGAGCTATCGGCCCGGCCAGTTCGAACGCAATCGGGGCCTCAGGATCGATCTGGCCCTGGGTTCCCCGCCGGTGGCCGACCGGGTGGAGCGGGTGTGGATCGACCGGGACGAGCGGGCCCGACCGGGGGCCTCCGACCACGCACCGCTGGTCGTCGAGCTCCGCCCGAACGGCTGACCGTCGTTAACCGGCGCCGGTTGGCAATGGTGCCCGCCGGACCGCCGGGTGGGGCTGCCGGGCGCCCGGCCGGGCCGGGCGCCTCAGCCGGTCGGGGGTGATGGGTCGTCGGCGCGCTCGTCGTGGCCGGCCGGCTCGGACCCGGACGGGTCGGCCGGCCCCTCGTCGGGCACCCGACCGATGGTCACCCCCCGGATGCGGGCCTCGGCCAGGACCGCGCCGGGCAGGGACGGCGAGAACCGGATCCGGGTCGCCCGCCGGTCGTGGAGCTGACCCCGCTGCCGGATCGCGTACGGGAACGGCTCCCGGGCCACGGCCTCCAACACCAGGCCCCGTGCCGCCCCGGTGGCGTCGGCCACCGTCTCGGGGTCGGTGTCCTCGGTGGTGGCCAGGCCGACGGCGACCAGCGATGATCGGCGCAGCAGGATCGCCTCGGCCATGAGCATGTGGTCGTGGATGACGAACCCGGCGGGCACGAACACCAGCCAGCGGCGGGCCAGCTGGTAGACGGCGCGGACCCCGAACCAGGCCATCCCCAGGCCCGGGACGAGGGCCACCACGGCCCACACCGGGCGACCCGAAGCGGCCAGGGCGATCGGCCCGGTGAGGCCGAGCACGATCAGCACCCACACCAGCTCCACCGGGCCGAGCAACACCCCGCCCGGTGGCCGGAGGGCCATCCGGCGCTCCGAGCCGTAGGCGGACCCGTTGATCATGCGGTCGCCGACCAGGGGGGAGAAGGCGACCAGGGAGACGACGATCCCGGCGCCCGCCGCCACCAGGGCATCGGCCGCAGTGGCGTCGCCGACCACCAGGGCCGCCAGGCCGATCGCCACCACCACCGGGCTCAGCACCCGGATGGCGGTCAGGCCCTGGGGCGAGGGCGTCAGGGCGGCCACCATGCCCACCAGGTAGGCCAGCCAGGCTCCGGCCGCCACCACCAGGCGGCCGGAGCGGTCGGCCCCCGCCACCAGGCCGTCGACGGCCGGTCCGGCCAGGACCGGGAGCAGGAACCACAGGACCCGTAGCGGCCACAACCCGGCCCGCTCCGCCCAGGCCGGCACCACCGAGGTCGGCGACGACGAGCTCGAACGGCTGGCTGCGGTCTTCATAGGCACCAGTGTGGCCGGTGCGGGCTCCGGCGCCGACCGGCCGAACGCGAATCGTCACCCACCGCTCCGCCCCGTCCTGCCGCCGGGGGGCGATGTCCGTCCCGTGTCACCGCCGACCGGTAGTCTCGCTCCGATGACCGACCAGCCCGCGTCAGGGGGCGGAGGGGATACGGCCGAACGGGCCGCCGAACTCCGCAACCAGATCCGTCACCACAACCAGCGGTACTACGCCGACGATGCACCCGAGATCCCCGACGCCGACTACGACGCCCTGGTCCGGGAGCTCCAGGACATCGAGGCGGCCCACCCCGAACTGGTCGAACCGGACTCACCCACCCGAACCGTCGGCGCCCCGGCCTCGGCCACGTTCGCCCCGGTGGTGCACACCATGCCCATGATGAGCCTCGACAACGCCTTCGACGACGAGGAACTGGTGGCCTGGGCCGAACGGGTGGCCAGGGGGCTCGATCTGGAACCCGGTGCGTCGGTGGGCTACGTGTGCGAGCTCAAGATCGACGGCGTGGCCTGCTCCATCCGCTACGAGCAGGGTGAACTGGTCCAGGCGGCGACCCGGGGCAACGGCCGGGTGGGCGAGGACATCACCCCGAACGTGCGGGGCATCTCGGTCATTCCCGACCGGCTGGCCGGTGAACCCCCGCCGGTGATCGAGGTGCGCGGCGAGATCTATCTCCCGGTCAGCACGTTCGACGCCCTCAACCAGGCCCAGGAGGCCGCGGGCCGGGCCCGGTACGCCAACCCCCGCAACACCGCCGCCGGCAGCCTCCGCCAGAAGGACCCGTCCGTCACCGCCGGCCGGGGCCTGGCCTTCTGGGCCTACCAGCTCGGAGTCGTCGAGGGCGGCCCCGAGCTGGCCGGCCACGCCGACGCCCTCGACTGGATGGCCGAGCTCGGGTTGCCGGTCAACCCCGAGCGTCGCCAGGTCGACACCGTCGCCGAGGTGGAGGCGTTCAGCCGCCACTGGAAGGACCACCGCCACGACCTCGACTACGACATCGACGGTGCGGTGGTGAAGGTGAACCGGTTGAGCCGGCAGCGGGCCCTCGGTTCCACCTCGAAGGCTCCCCGCTGGGCGATCGCGGTGAAGTTCCCGCCGGAGGAGCGCACCACCGTGCTGAAGGCCATCGAGGTGTCGATCGGTCGTACCGGGAAGGCCACCCCGTTCGCTGTGCTCGAGCCGGTGTTCGTGGGGGGTTCCACGGTGCAGATGGCCACCCTCCACAACGCCGACCAGGTCGCCCTCAAGGATGTCCGCCCGGGTGACACGGTGGTGGTCCGCAAGGCGGGTGATGTGATCCCCGAGGTGCTGGGCCCGGTCCTCGCCGAGCGTCCCGACGGCGCCGAGCCGTGGACGTTCCCCACCGAGTGTCCCGCCTGCGGGCATGCGCTGGTCCGTCCCGACGGCGAAGCTCACACGTTCTGCGTCAACCCGGCCTGCCCCGCCCAGCGCCAGACCCGCATCGAGCACTTCTGCTCGCGGGGCGGGATGGACATCGAGGGCATGGGTGAGAGCCGGGTGGCGTTGTTCCTGGCCGAAGGCCTGATCGCCGACGTCGGCGACCTCTACTTCATCGACTGGGATCGGGTGGCCGAACTCGAAGGATTCGGGGCCACCTCGATCGAGAATCTGCAGCGGGCGATCGACGAATCCCGGCACCGGCCCCTGGCCAATCTGCTGGTGGCCCTGGGGATCCGGCACCTCGGCCCGGCCGGGGCCCGTCTCCTGGCCCGGTCGTTCCCCGACCTTCGGGCCATCATGGCGGCGGACCCCGACACGATGGCGGCCATCGGCGGGGTCGGGCCCATCATCGCGGCCAGCGTGGCCGAGTACTTCGCCACCCCGGAGGCCGAGGCCCTGGTGATCAAGCTGGAGGAGGCCGGCCTCAACACCGAGGGCGAGGAGCAGCCGGACGTCCCCCAGGTCCTGGCCGGGATGTCGATCGTGGTCACCGGCACCCTCGACGGGTTCAGCCGCGACGAGGCCGCCGAGGCCATCAAGGCCCGGGGCGGCAAGAGCCCCGGGTCGGTGTCGAAGAAGACGACCGCGGTGGTGGTGGGGGCGGAACCGGGCGGGTCGAAGCTCACCAAGGCCACCGAGCTCGGGGTGCCCGTGCTCGACGAGGACGCCTTCGTCCGTCTGCTCGACACTGGGGTGTTGCCGGAGAACCCGGCGGAACCCGAACCACCCGGCTGAGCTCGGGCATCGGGGCCGGCCGGGCTACAGCACGTCGAATCGGTTGGTGCTCACCGTGCAGGTTGCCGGTCCGTCCTCGATCCGGTACACGCAGGCCTCGAGGACGTTGTCAGTGGGGCGGAGCACCCGACCGTTGGGGCAGTCGTCCTCCGGGCCGTAGGTGTACTGGCCCAGTGAGCGGGAGGCGGTCACGGCGTTGGTGGGCGCGCCGTCGGCGTCGAGGGCTACGTTCATCTCCTCGGGGGCGATCCGGATCCCGTTGATGGTGAGATCGGCGGCGTAGCCGTCGATGAGGTCGACCCCGACCGGTTCCCGGCAGGCACTGGCCTGACCCGACCGGGGGAGGAACTCCTCGATCGGGCTGGTGGCCGCCGCGGTGCCCCCGGCCGCACCAGCCGCACCGGTGGCGCCGTCGGCCGACGGGTCGGCGCCGTCACCGGCCACGGTGCCCGAGGGGGCCACCGCGTTGGGGAGCACGGTGGCGGCCGCCCCGTCCTGCCCGCCCATGCCGTCGCCGCCGTAGGCCGCGGCCAGCCAGAGGGTGAACCCGGCGAAGGCGAGACCGACGACGGTGACGATGCGCAAGGTCCTCTGCGATGTTGCCACGGCTCCAGTGTGCCCGGGGGCGAGCCGACCTGCGGTCAGTCCGGTGCGGTGATGGCCTGGAGTTGCTGCTGGATCTCCACCGCCAGTTCGTTGCCGCCCTCCGCCGCAGCGGCCGGGCCGGCCGCCTGGAGGGCCATCAGCTTGGAGACGTCTCCGTCGACGAGGATCTTCCCGGCGAAGAAGGCCTGCATCACCGCTTGGGGGTCGCCGTCGATGAAGGCGGCCCGGGCCGTGCCGTAGTCGACGGTGACGGTGAGGTCGGGTCCGTCCAGATGGCCGTGCTCGACCAGGAGTTGGCCGGCGGAGGCGTCGATGTGGCCGTCCAGATCGCCCGAACGGTGGGGGATGTCGGTGACGACCACATTGATCCGGGCCGGCACCGGCGGCTCGGGACTTCGGCCGGCGTACCGGGCCCGCAGCTCGCGGGCCGCCTCGATCCACTCGTCGGACAGGAACGGATACGGGTCGTTCACCCGGCCACGCTAGTCCGAAATGTCCGCCCGGCGGCCGGTCGAGGGCAGGGGATCCCCGGCCCTCGACGCTGGTGTCAGCCGGCCACCACGCGGACCGGGGTGAAGGTCGCGATCACACGCTCACCGGGGACGTCGAGCATCTCGACCGGGGTGTGGTACCGCTCGGCGAACCGGGGAAGCAGGGTCTTGTCCGGGTCGGGTGTGAGCTCGACGGTGGAACGGATCTCCAGGGACCGGAACGGATTGCCGGGATCGAGGATGAAGAGGGTGGCCTTCGGATCCCGGGTGAGGTTCTTGTACTTCTGTCGGTCGGTGGTGATGGAGGCCTTGAGGACGCCGTCGTCGTCGACCAGGTACCAGACGGCGGTCGACTGGGGAACGCCGTTGGCCCCGACGGTGGTGAGCACCGCGGTGTGGGCGCCCTCGAGCAGGTCGGCGTGCGTCTCGGGGACGTCGATCTTGGTGGTCATGTTCTCGGTTTCTCGGCTTTCTGCGGTTTCTGGGGTTTCTGGAGTTTCGGTTCGAGCAGGCCGGCGTGGCGGCTGTTGGCCCGGATGGCGGCGAGCATCCGCCGTGGTGCGGGGGCCCGGGCGCCCGGGGTGGCCGCCTCGGCGCGGAGCCCGTCGATCAGGAGGTGGACGAGCCGTCGCGACGCCTCGGCGGCGGCCCGGTGGGCGCGGAAGACGAGCCCGGCGTTGGCCTGGAGGATCACGAAGACGTCCTCGGGCGTGGCGTCGGCGCGCAGCGAACCCGTGGTCTTGGCCCGTTCGATGACTTCGACGAGCCCGGTGAAGGCCCGGTCGCGCACAGCCTTGATCTCGGGCGCCGCCGACACGTCCATCGTGATGAGGTCGGCGATGCCCCGGTCGTTGACCTGCATCTCGGTTGCCGTCTCGAGGTAGCGGCAGAGACCCTCCCACGGATCCGCCGCCGCGAGGGCGGAAGCGACGGCCCGGTCATGCTCGACCAAGCGGTCGGCGAACACCGCGGCGATCAGGTCGATGCGGCGGGGGAACCGGCGGTAGAGGGTGGCGTTGCCGATCCCGGCCCGGCGAGCGATCTCGTCCAGCGGCACGTCGAGCCCGCGCTCGGCCATCACCTCACGGGCCGCGGCCACCAACGCGGCGCGGTTGCGGGCCGCATCGGATCGGAGGGGAGGGGTCGACGTCATCGGCGGCCATCGTACCTCAAATGGGGATGAGTCCCCACTTGAGAGGGTGGTCGGTGATCCGGATGCGGGCCGACGGCAGCGACGAGCGGCTAGCGGCCGCACGGCCGGCGGAGGTACCGTCGGTCATGACCGACGCCGCACCTGCCCGGCTCACCGGCCGGCAGCTCCGGATCCAGAACCGTGAACGAAACCCGGTGTGGAAGAACGCGCCGTTGCGGATCGACATGGACATCTGCATCAACTGTGATGCGTGTTTTCGGGCCTGTCCCCGGCCACTCGGTGCGATCTTCAACCACGGGATCGACGTGATCATCATCCCCGAGCTGTGCTCGGGGTGCGACAAGTGCCTCGACCCGTGCCCGGTCAACTGCATCCATCCTGATCCGGACTGGACCCCCAGTTCCGACGCGTGGTGGTCCGAGCCGGAGCAGAACGACCCGTACACCTGATCCCGGCCGCTGCGCCGTGGCCGGCTCAGGTCGACATCGTCCGGGCGGGGGAGCCGAGCCGGCGGCGCCGTCCGATCGGGTCGAGATAGGCGCTGGTCGACACCAGGGTGAGCATGGTGATCCCGGCGATCAACCAGGCGGGGCCGGCGCCGAGCCAGTGGTAGAGCGGAGCGGCGGTGAAGGCGCCGAGCATCGAGGCCACCGACCCCCCGGCCTCGCCGAGTCCCTGCGCGGCGGCGGCGTCGTCCTCGCTGGCCGCGTCGGCCACCGCGGCCTGGCTGCCCGGTGACTGGATGGCCTCGAGCAGGCCCTGGGGGACGGTCAGGGCGATCAGCACCGGCACCGAGGTCAGGTATCCGTAGGAGGCCATGATCGGGACGGTGGCGAGGGCGGACAGGACTGAGGTGGGTCGGGCCCCGAACCGGTCGGTGAGTCGACCCGCCCACCGGGCCACGAGCAGCATGGGCAGGGCGAACGAGGTGAGCGACAGGGTGACGGTCATCGTCGACGCCCCGAGGTTGTCGAGGTGGGGCGCCCACAGGGGTTCGAACACACCGATCGAGTACCGGAACGACAGTACGACCAGGAGGGCGGCCACCATCCGGCGGCTCCGGATGAGGCGGACCAGGACCCGGATCCCGCCGCCGTCGGTGGCCGTGGCCCGACCGGTGATCTCCAGATTGCGCAGGGCGAGCAGGCAGCCGAGGGTGGCCAGGCCGAACAGGTAGAACGGGACCCGCACGTCGGTCAGTTCCGTGAGGGCCCCGGCGATCGGGGGGCCGAACACGAACCCCGCCAGATAGGCGCCGTAGAAGGTGCCCAACCGTTCCCCCTGGTGGTCGCCGGCGGTGACGATGATGTACCGGCGGGCCGGGGGGACGATCATGCCCACGCCGGCCCCGAGGATTCCCCGGGCCAGCACGAACTGCCACAGTTCGGTGGCGGCGCCGAACCAGATCAGGCCGACCGCGGCGGCCACCAGGCCGCCGCGCAGCAAGAGGGTGCCGTGGCCCTGGTCGGCGTAGCGGGCCAACCACAACTGGGTGATCAGGGCGCCGACGAACGCCGAGCCGGAGATCCAGCCCAGCTGGTTCTCGGCGATCCCGTAGGCGTGCTCGATCTCGGCCAGCAGGGCGAACACGGAGGAGACCCCGGCCATGGTGACGGCGGCGACGACGTACAACCCCTTCATCTGCCCCGCTCCGTGTTCTCACCGGACCCGGTGGTCCGAGCCCGGTTGGTCGATCGGGCACCGGTGGCGCCCACCGCGCCACGCTAGTCAGGCGGGAGGCGTGGTCAGTATTCGTCGCGGCGCTTGACGAAGCTGAGCGACGAGGTCTCGTTGCGGCCCTTGGGGGCCCGGTCGAGGAGCAGCAGGGTGCCGGCCAGGCTCTCCAGCCCGCCGGCGTAACTGGAGTAGGTGTGGAACACCCGGCCGTCGTCGCCACGGGAGAAGGCGCTGAACCCGGAGAGCTCCTCCTGGTCCATCGGCACCATGGTGTAGTTGTAGGGGATCGTGCCGGTGGCCCGCTGCTCGTCGGTGAACGACACCCCGAAGTCGTAGTTGAAGTCGGAGTCGTACGACGACGCCCAAGGGAACGTCCATCCCATCCGGGACCGGTATGCCTCCAGCTTGGCCAGGGGGGCACGGGACACCGCGGTCCAGGTCACGTCGTGATGATTGAGGTGGACCAGGTTATGGCCGATGTGGTCGGCCATGAACGAGCAACGGGGGCAGCCCTCGGCCCAGTCGGGCCCGAACATGAAGTGGTAGACGAGGAGTTGGCTGCGGCCGGCGAACAGCTCGGCGAGACTCTGCTCCCCCTGCGGGGTGTCGAACCGGTAGTCCTTGTCCACCTCGA
>JBKDZN010000262.1:0-1780 GCA_047971245.1 Acidimicrobiales bacterium | reverse complement strand
TCCTGTAGGCATAGCACTACTTTCGTCATGTCATGATCCAACCCTCGTGGCCAGACCGCATTCGCGAGTCTAAATCACCGACATCGCAACTCCGCCGCAACCGGCCGCGATCACGTTGGGTGATTACACGACCACACAAGGAGAACCTCATGACTCGGGTGATCGGACTGACCGGTGGGATCGGTGTCGGCAAGTCGACGGTGGCCGCTCACCTGGCCCGCAAGGGGGCCGTGGTGGTCGACTGCGACCAGCTCGGCCGGGATGTCGTCGTGCCCGGTGGTCGCGCCCATCAGGCGGTGATCGACACCTTCGGGCCCGGCATCGTCGCCCCCGACGGATCGATCGATCGGGCCGCCCTCGCCGGGATCGTGTTCTCCGACCCCGACCAGCTGGCCCGGCTCAACGGGGTGGTCCACCCGGCGATCGACGCCGAGATCGCCGATCGGATCGCCGCCGCCGCCGATGATGCCGTGGTGGTCCTCGACATGGCGGTGCTGACCGAATCAGATCTCGGTCGCGGCCAATACCAGGAGGTCCTGGTGGTGGAGGCGCCGAAGGACCAGCGGCTCCACCGTCTGGTCGAGCAGCGGGGCATGTCCCGGGAAGACGCGGAGGCTCGCATGACCAGCCAGGCCACCGATGCCGAACGGCGAGAGATCGCCGATCATGTGCTGGTCAATGCCGGCGATCTCGAACGGCTGGCCGCCGACGTCGACGAGTGGTGGCAGACCCATGGTCCCGCCGGCCCGGCCCGGTGAGCCGATCGACCCGGATCCGTCAACCGGCCGGCCCGGGTGTCGATCAGCCAGGTGACACCAAGCACTGAGTGAATCTGCTCGGCTGGGTGCCCGCCGGCACAAGCCCGGCGCTAGTCTGGTCCTCAAGCCGCTCAACGGAGCGCGGCAAGGAGTGAAAACAACATGCACACGACGTCTGACCCCACAATGATGTTGGGCCGGTACTCGCAGATCGTCACCGCCAGTGGGGTTATCAACGGCACTATCCTTGCCGTCGGCTCCAAGGGGATCTCGGTGGCTGTCGATCGGCAGGTGCTTCGGATCGCACCCTCGGATATTCACGGCATCAGCGCCGCGGTCTGAGCGCATCCGATCCCAGCCACCTCGGTGGCACCCGACTTCACGTCCGCGCTTCGGCACGGACGTGAACCACGATCCCGAAACCGCAACCGACCACCACCCATCCGGCCGAACGGGGCAACCCGTTCCGGAGGGCGGTGGTCGGGGCGCGTTCACGCCTGTTACGGTCAGCCGCTGGCGTCACGTGGCCGTTGTGATCGTGGCTGCGTGACCGAACCACTAGCGTTGGCGGGTGGCGCGGTGCGCGAGCCCGCGGTCACCTGAGCGGCAAACCCCACGGAGACGTGATGCACGACCTCGAAATCTCCTGGCCGGGAGGCGCCTCGCGATTCTCCCCCGACGACTCTCCGGTGTCGGTGGGACGCGCTCCCGAAGCCGACGTCGTCCTCTCCGAACCTTCGGTGTCCCGGCACCACATCGACTTCGTATGGAACGGCACCGCCTGGGCCGCCCAGGATCATTCCACCCACGGCTCGTTCGATCCGATCGGGGTCCGGCTGGCCGACGAGTGGACCGTCGGCACCGGCACCACGATCCGGGTCGGCGGCGCCGGTGGTGTCGAACTGGTCATCGAGTTGCTGACCACCGGAGCCGGAGCCGACGCCCGGCCGGCTGTCGACCAGGCCCCGGTCGGCAACGGCCTCGCCGCGTCCGACGGTCTCGACCAGTGGTCGCCGCCCCCC
>JBKDZN010000261.1:0-4161 GCA_047971245.1 Acidimicrobiales bacterium | reverse complement strand
CACCGCCGCCTCCGCCGGAGCCGGCCACGGACGGGCCCCTGCGGCCACCGCCGCGGTCCGGCACCGGTCGACCGGGCCGAGCCGGCCGATGCGGGCCAGGCCGTCCGCCGGGGAGGCGGGCACGGTGGAGCGGCCGTGGCCGTGGCGGCGGGCGCGGCCCCACACCGGCAGCCGGGAGTGGGCCACGGCCCGGATCCAACCGATCACCCCGAACACCAGGACGACCAGGGGGAACTCGTGGGCGGCGGCCGCCGGGGCGGCCCGGATCGTGCCCGCGGCGTCGACCGGATGGACCAGGCCGGCGGTGGCCACCCCCGTGATGACGACCGAGCCCACCACGACCACGGCCAAAAGCCAGTCCAGACCCCACCGGATCCAGGCCACGGTGGCGGCCACGGCCACCACCGTGCAGGCCGCGCCGAGCAGGGGCCGTTCGTCGTACAGGCCGGCGCCCGGCACCAGGATGCTGCGGGCCATGTGGGTTCCGGTGTGGCCGAACCCCACCAGCAACCCACCGGGCACGGCGGCCAGGGCCAGGGCGACCAGCCACCGGCGGGGGCGAGCCATGCCCCCCGGCCCCAGTGTCGGTGCGGCGCCGGCCACCGGGCTCAGCCCGGACCCCCGGGCCCGCCCGGTCGGCCACCGGCGGGAGCTTCCGACGCCGGGACCGGCCCCGCCGCGGGGACCGGATCCAGTGGGGGTGGGGTGGTGGTCACCACCGGGCGACCCCGCAGCCGGTACCAGGCACCGACCAGTTGGGTCCACATCACATTGGTGTTGACGATCACGATCCGCTCCGGTGGGAGGTCTCGGCTGGTGCGGTCGCCGGCCCGTCCCCGGCGGAGCCCTCGGGCGCCAGCCGGAGCCGGATCGGGGTCGCCACCGTCACGCTCAACTCGGCCCGTCCCGAGGCGTCGGCGATGACCCGGTCGGGGGTCGGTCCCGACCCGTCGACGACGGTCACCGCGTAGGCCGACCCGGGCTCCAACCGGTCGAGCTGCACGGTCACCGGCCCGTCCCCCGAACCGGGGGTGGTGTGGCGGGGGGCGAGGCCCAGGGTCAGGCCGACCCCGTCGTCGGAGCGGGCCTCGGTGACCATCACCGCATCCCACGGCCAGGCGACGACCCGGGGCCCCTCGGCCTCCACATACCCCCGGATGCTCAGATCGGCGGTGCCGAGCGGCATCGACCAGCGGACGATCAGGTGACCGCCGAGCCCGGGGAGTCCGGAGTCGAGCGGCCGGTCGGGCCAGGACCCGCCGGTGGCGCACTGGCGGGCCGAGGCGTCGAGCGCGGCCAGGGTGAGATCGACCTCACCCAGCATCCGGGCCCCGCCGATCACCCCGTTCCAGGCGGCCAGGGCGCTGCGTCGGGCCCGGTTGCGTTCCAGGGTGACCGGCAGTTCCAGGTCGAGCCGCCCGTCAACCACCTGGTCGGCCAGCGGCCCCAGCTTCGGGGCCGCCCGGCGGCGCTCCAGGGCCACCGCCCGCCGGGCGTGATCGGGCAGGATGTCGGCGAACCGGTTCGACCCGGCGGCCAGATAGTGCCCGCCGGGCACCTCACCGGTGTCCCACGACACCCCGACCAGGCTGGATTTGATGTGGGCGTAGGAACCGTCGGGGGTCAGGTACTCGTTGTCGAGAGTTTCGGTCCACCGGGGGCGCACCCCGCCCCAGGCGTCGGTGCCGTGCAGGCGGTCGTGTCCGCACAGGGTCTGCGCTCCCATCACATTGCACACCGTGAACGACCAGCCCGGTTCGCAGGCGAAGAAGCCCAGCCGGCTGCGCCGGAAGTTCTGTTCCACCGCTTCGGCGATCCGGTGGTGGTCGTACGGGAACGTCCGCCCGTCGGTCCACACGAAGGTGAGTGAGCCGGGCTGATCGAACCGGGTGGACCCGGTGGCGGCCTCGTACACGTTGAGGACGTCGCCCAGGAACCCGGAGAACATGATGTTGTCCCGGCGGATCGGGTCCGGGTCGGGGTCGAAGTTGCCCAACAGGTTCAGGGTCCGCCAGTAGCGCCACACCCGCAGGTCGGTGTGTTTGTGGACCAGGCGGGCCAGGGCGTCCTCGGCCTGGGGGAGGGCGTTGGGCACGAAGTTGGCGGCGTAGCAGCTCAACCCCCAGCACAGGGCGTTGAGCTGGTAGCGAAGCTGGGTGCCGGAATGGTACTGGTCACCCCAGTCGAGGCCGTCGAGGCCGTCGTCGGGCTGGTTGGCCAGGTCGTACACCCAGCGGAGCAGTTCGATGTCGGTGGCGTCGGGCGGGCGCACGATGGGCGCCGGTTCGGGGACGGTGGCCTCGGCCAGGTAGGTGTTGAGCTCCCCCACGGTGGCCCGTTTGGCCCGGTACGACCGTTCGGCCCGGCTGAAGGCGACGGCGATGGTGATCAGCAGCATCAGGTAGGCGACCGGGACGGCCCAGCCCCAGGTGGTGCCCCGGTCGACCCACAACCGGGGCCCGTCGCCGATCACCGCCGGGACGACCGCGCTCACCAGCCACACCAGGGGGATGGCCAGGTGGGCGCTGGCCCCCCACCACAGGATCAGGGCCACCAGCAGGGCGGCCAGGGTGGCCACGAAGGCGATCGGCCAGGCCACGTACAGGAAGCCGGCCCCGGGGAACACCAGGGACGTGCCCGCCGCCGTGGCCGCCGGACCCCCCACCGCGAAGATGAGGAGGGCGGCCACGATCTGGACCATGAGCAGGCCGGCCACCAACCGGGTCAGGAGACGCCGGCTCTTCGGGCCCAGGCGGGGGGTGTGCTCGGGCAGCAGCATCGGCGACGAGGCCGCCTCCGGCCGCGACACGGTGGCCGTCATCGCAGCAGCTCCAGGGCGTCGAGGTCGATGGCGTGGTGGGCGTGGCGCCGCAGCATCGTGGCCAGCATCCGGTCACCCCGCTCGGTTTGTTCGGCCAGGACCGTGGCGATGATGCTCATGATCACGCCCCACACGCTGGCCGCCCGGTAGTCCCGCCAGCAGGTGTCGGCGTCGTAGCCGGGCACCCCGGCCGCGGTGAGGCCGGTGTGGTAGGCGTCGACCAGGGGGCGTTCCACCACGGCCCGTTCGGCCGGTTCGAACCCGCCGCCGATCAGGTAGGCGACGTCGGTGATCCCGGTCTGATACGTGATGGTCTGCCAGTCGACCACCACCAGGGGTGGGGCGCCGACCTCCACGCCGAACAGCAGGTTGTCGGGCCGGAAATCCATGTGGGCCAGGGTCCGGGGGGTTCCCAGCCCCACCGCCCACGCCTCCACTCCGGCAGTGAGCCGGCGGGCGAGCGTGGCCGACACGTCGTCGGCCAGAGGGGTCAGGCGGACCAGGGCCGGTTCCACCGATTCGGCGTAGACCCGGGCCAGTTCGGCGGCCGCTTCGGCCTCGGTGTGGCCGCCGAGCAGGACGGCCAGGGCGGGATCGCCCCAGCGGGGGGCGTGCAGGGCCACCGCCTGCTCCACGGCCAGGGCGGCCTCGTCGGCGGTGAGGCCCTCGAACTGGTCGCCCTGCGTCGAGCCGGCCAGGTCCTCCATGATGAAGGCGAAATCGGGGATGGTGTCGTCGTAGTACGCCATCCACACCTCGGGGGTGCGGATCCCGACCGTCGGTCGTAGCTCAGTGTAGAAGAAGTACTCCTTGAAGTAGGAGCCCCGCTCGAAGCTGTACTGGCGGGTGGGGGCGTCGTCAGTGGGCAGTTTGGCGATCAGGCTGGCCGGCCGGTCGTGGCCGTCGGTCGGGTCGTCCCACCGCAACGGCACCCGGACGTTGCGGGCCATCTGCCCGGTACCCACGAAACTCGCCGGCCCGGCCGCCGTCACCCGGGCCCCCCGGGCCACCCCGGCCGGTTCCAGCACCTCGGTCAGCCAGGTGGCATCGAGCGCGGTCGGGTCGCCGAGCACGCCCCGCGTTCCGGTAACGGTCATCGTTCCCCCTGTTCGGTGCCCGCCCGGTGCGACCCGGATGGGTGACGAGCGGCCGTGCCCGTCACCCGTCAGGGTAGGCGCCGGAGTCCCGCGGCCTCCAACGGCGAGGCGGGAGCAGGGTGGCGGGTATCCATCGGGACCGCAGGAGGGTCCGGTGGCGTTGGGTGTCACACCAGGGGGGTGGGGTCGAACGTATGTTCTGTTCACTGCTGGGGCCGGGTGCCGGTCCGCCGCCTGATCCGT
>JBKDZN010000260.1:0-32371 GCA_047971245.1 Acidimicrobiales bacterium | reverse complement strand
CCTCCCCCGCTGCCGCGGGAGCGGCCGCCACCGACGTCGGCGCCGCCCGGCGGGGGGCGGGGGGTGAGGCCAGGCGGATCGCGGCCGACGTGCCCGACCCGCCCCCCGGGGTCGACGACCTCGTCGACCGGCTCCGGGTGGACCTGGTGCTGGCCGTGTGCCGCGAGGCCGACCTCGACCCGTGGCTGATCGACGCCGTGGCCGATGGGGCGGTGGGGGCATGACGGTGACCCATGTGCAGATGATCTCGGTGATCGGCGACACCCAGCACACCCGCGCTCCCCTCCAGACGCCGCCCCCCACCGCCGACGAGGCCGGCGCCCAGGTGCTGGCCTTCGTTCGTCTGGTGTCGGACATGCTCACCCGACCGCACGCCTCCCCACACGACAGGATCGACCACCGTCCCACCACCCTCAAGGTGATCCTGGCCCCCGAGTTCTACTTCCGGTGCCCCGAGGGGCAGCCGGACGGTCGCGGCCATTTCGTCCAGCGGGACTTCATCGGCATCATGGGGACCCTGCGGACGCGGCTCAGGGAGGTGTTCGAGGGTCACGCCCGATCGGCCGGCGGGCCCGGGCCGGCGTTCCACCAGCCGTGGCTGGTGATGCCGGGCACCGTGGTGTGGTCCCGGCGGCTGGCGTCCGGAGAGCACGTGCTCATGAACACCATCTTCGGGTTGGACTTCACCGATCCCGGGCAGCCCCCGCGCGATCACCTCTGCGACAAGCGGTACTTCTCCGACATCGACGGCCTCGACAAATGGCGCAACGCGGCCAGGGACGGTCTCGCCCGCCCGGAGTCACTGGGCTATCGGTCGGACCAGACGTTCACCCTGGCCGCCACCACCTCGAGCGGCCAACCCATCGGCGTGGGGGCCGAGATCTGCCTCGATCATGCGTTCGCGGTGCTGTGGAATGCCGTCACCGGCCATGACCGGGATCCCGCCCTGCCGGCGCCACCAGAGCTGCATCTGCACGTCCTCCTGGCCTGCGGCATGGACGTCAACCCGTGGCACATCGCCGTCTCCCCCCGCCGGACCGGTTTGGTGCTCCGGTGCAACGGCAACCGGTACAACCATGACGTAGGGGGTCCGATCCGGTCCGACGTGTACGGTCGGGTCCGCCTGCCCACCGGCGGGTTCGTCTGGCGACGGGATCTCCAGGTCCAGGCGGCCGGCCGGATCGGGCCGATCGACCTGGCCTCCCAGCGCCCGTCCCGTCCCGGCGGGACCACGGACCTCGTCGGCGTGTCCCCCTCCTATCCCATCGGCTGACGAGGCCGGGTCGGGAGAGAATAGGGCCACGGTCCGGCGGCGTGGGTCGTAGCCTGGCGGCATGGGCCGGTTCTACGTCACCACCCCGATCTACTACGTCAACGATGCCCCCCACATCGGTCATGCCTACACCACGGTGACCGCTGACGCGGTGGCCCGCTGGCATCGCCTGCTCGGTGACGAGACCATGTTCGTGACCGGGACCGACGAGCACGGGTTGAAGGTGCAGCGGGCCGCCGAGGCCAACGGGATCACCCCCCTCGAACAGGCCGACCGCACCAGCGCCCGGTTCCGGGAGGCGTGGGACGAGCTCGATGTCGCCCCCGATCAGTTCATCCGCACCACCGAACCACGACACCACCGGGCCACCCAGGAGCTCCTCACCCGGGCCAAGGATCGCGGCTACATCACCAAGGGGACCTACGCCGGCTACTACTGCGTGGCCTGCGAGGCCTACTACAGCCCCGATGATCTCGGCCCCGGCCAGGTGTGCCCCATCCACGAGCGTCCGGTCGAGTGGCTGGAGGAGGAGAACTACTTCTTCCGGCTGTCCGCCCTGGCCGACGAGATCACGGCCTGGCTCGAATCGGGTGCGGTGCAGCCCGACGGGAAGCGGAACGAGGCCCTGGGTATCGTCCGCCAGGGCCTGGAGGACGTCTCCATCAGCCGCACCTCGATCAGCTGGGGCGTACCGGTCCCGTGGGACGAGAGCCATGTGTTCTACGTCTGGTACGACGCCCTCATCAACTACGCCACCGCGGTCGGGTTCGGCCGCGACGAGGCGGAGTTCGAGACCTGGTGGCCGGTGGTCACCCATCTGCTCGGCAAGGACATCCTGCGGTTCCACTGTGTCTACTGGCCCGCCATGCTGATCGCCGCCGGGCTGGAGCCCCCACACCGGGAGTACGTCCACGGCTTCCTGCTCCTCGGGGGGAAGAAGCTCTCCAAGACCGGCCTCACCCAGATCGCCCCGGCCGACCTGGTCGCCGATTTCGGGGTGGACGGTTTCCGCTACCACTTCCTGCGGGACGTCTCGTTCGGGCCCGACAGTGACTTCAGCTATGAGCAGATGGTCGCCCGCTACAACGCGGATCTGGCCAACAACCTCGGCAACCTGCTGGCCCGGACCGTCACCGTGGTGGGCAAGAAGCTCGACGGCATCGCTCCCGCTCCCGACCCCGACAGTCCTCTGGCCAAGGTGGCCGAACGGAGCTACGCGGAGGCCGCCGCCGCCTGGGATCGAGTTCAGCCGTCGGTGGCCCTGGACGCCACCTGGGAGCTGTTGCGCGAGGCGAACGCCCACCTGGAGAACCACGAACCCTGGAAGCTGGAGGCCGGATCCCCCGCCGTGGCCGCGGTGCTGGGCGATGCGCTCGAAGTGCTCCGCCTGGTGGCCATCCTGGCCAGCCCGGCCCTGACCCGGGCATCTGAACGGGTGTGGCAGGCGATCGGCCTGGAGGGTTCGCCCACCGACCAGCAACTCCCGGCCGCCGCCGTGTGGGGCGGGTATCCGGGGGGCGCCACCCTCGAACGGCAGCCCCCCCTGTTCCCCCGGCTCGACGTCGACTCGGCCGGCGACGCCTGAGGAGCCCCGCCATCGTGTGGTTCGACAACCACTGCCATCTCACCAGCCTGAGCGACGAACCCGCCCGGGTGGTAGCCGAGGCGGCCGCGGCCGACGTCACCGGATTGCTGACGGTGGGCACCACGGTGGCCGACTCGGCCCGGGCCGCCGAGGTGGCCGCCGGCTTCGGAACCGGGGTGTGGTCCACGGCCGGGGTCCACCCCCACGACGCATCCGACGGGATCGACGGTCTCGCCCCCCTGCTCGATCACCCGAGCGTCCGGGCCGTGGGGGAGTGCGGTCTCGACTACCACTACGACCATTCCCCCCGCGACGCCCAGGCCGAGGTGTTCCGCCGCCAGATCGCCCTGGCCCACCGGCACGACCTGGCTCTCGTCATCCACACCCGTGAGGCGTGGGACGACACCTTCGCCATCCTCGACACCGAAGGCGTACCGGAGCGGACCGTGTTCCACTGCTTCACCGGTGGCCCGGACGAGGTCACCCAATGCCTGTCGCGGGGGGCCTGGATCTCCATCAGCGGGATCGTCACCTTCGGATCGGCCGATGACCTGCGGGCCGCGGCCCGGCTCGTCCCCCTCGACCGCCTGCTCGTGGAGACCGATTCGCCCTACCTGGCGCCGGTGCCCCATCGGGGTCGCCCCAACCGGCCGGCCCTGGTCGCCGTGGTCGGCGAAGCCCTGGCCGAGCTGCGGGGCGAACCGGCGACGACGGTGTCAGCGGCGACCACGGCCAACACCCGGGCCGTGTACCGGCTCGACCCGCCCTCCTCGTGACCCCCCGACCCCTCAGTCGTACCCAGGTCCACGACCTCCTGGAACGGCACAATCTCGCCCCCAGCCGGGCGCTCGGGCAGAACTTCCTGTGCGATCCGGGCACGGTCGACAAGATCGTGCGCCTGGCCGGTATCCAGCCGGGAGACCGGGTGGTCGAGATCGGTGCCGGGCTCGGCACCCTGACCCGAGGGTTGGCCGCGGCCGGGGCGCGGGTGGTGGCCATCGAGGTCGATCGCTATCTGGTTCCGGCCCTGGCCGAGACGGTCGACGGGCTCGACGTGATGGTCATCGAGGGCGATGCCCGCGAGGTCGACTGGACCGGGGTGCTCGGTGCCTGGCCCCCCGACGTCCGGTCCGAACCGGCCGGGTCCGGAACCCCACCCCGGGGGTGGAAGGTGGTGGCCAACCTGCCCTACAACCTGGCCACCCCCCTCATCCTCGATCTGCTCCGGGACCAGCCGGCCCTGGAACAGTGGCTGGTGATGGTCCAGCGGGAGGCGGGGGAGCGGCTGGCCGCCGGGCCGGGGTCACGCGTCTACGGGATCCCCTCGGTGCTGGCCTCCTACTGGGCCGATGTGCGCCTGGTGGGCTCGGTTCGGGCCGAGCTGTTCCTCCCCCGCCCGAGGGTGGCGTCCGTGCTGGTTGAACTGCGCCGTCACGACCGCAGGCCACCCGAGACGTTCCCCGCCGTGGCCGAGCTGGTTCGGGCCGGATTCGGCCGGCGACGCAAGATGCTCCGCCGCTCTCTGGCCGACCTGATCACGGTGGCGGGGATCGAAGCGGCCGGCGTCGAGCCGACGGCCCGGGCCGAACAGCTCGACCTCGACGCCTGGGTGCGGTTGGCCGCCGTCGCCCGGCCCACACCCCTGGGGCCGGCCGGACCGGAGGTCGGCCGATGACCCCGACCGGCGACGACCCGGCCGTCCGGCTGCGGGCCCCGGCCAAGCTGACCCTGAGTCTCCGGGTGACCGGGGTCCAACCCGACGGTCTCCACACGATTGACGCCGAGATGGTCGGGGTCGACCTCTACGACGATCTCGAGCTCCGCCCCACCGTCGACGGGGTGTCCCGCCTGGAACTGGTGGACACCGCGGCCGCCGCCGGGGTGACCGCCGGGGCCGACAACCTGGTGTTGCGGGCCCTGGCCCTTACCGGGCACACGGCGGCGGTCCGGCTCCGCAAACGCATCCCCTCCGAAGCGGGGCTGGGCGGAGGTTCGGCCGACGCCGCAGCGGTCCTGCGGTGGGCCGGGATGACCGACCCGACGGTCGCGGCCCGCCTCGGCGCCGATGTCGCCTTCTGCCTGGTCGGTGGGCGGGCCCGGGTCACCGGGTTCGGCGAGGTCATCGAACCGCTCGACTTCGTCCCGCTCACCTTCACCCTGTTCACCCCCCCGGTGCGATGCCCCACCGGCGCCGTGTTCCAGGCCTGGGACGAGCTCGGCGGCCCGACCGGATCGGGGGTCAACGACCTGGAGCCGGCGGCCCTGCTCGTGGCCCCCGATCTGCGCACCTGGCGGGATGGGCTGGCTCGGGCAACCGGCGAGACCCCCCAGTTGGCGGGGAGCGGGTCGACCTGGTTCGTGCCCGGCGCCCACCCCGGCCCCGGACGCCACGTGGTGCACACCGTGCCCGCCCACTGAGCGTCCCCACGGGAGACCACTTCGGATGGTCCTCCAGCGCGACGGTGCCGGGTGGTCCTCCACCGCGGCGGTGTCGTGCCGCGCGCGATCGGGCTGACCCGCGCCGACCGGTGCGTTCGACGCGTGGCCGTGGCTTCCGGACGAAGACCCGAAACAGCCCGGCGGTGATGCCGGGCTGCGAGGTCACACGATGGTCCCGACCGGCGCGCCGGCCCGGCGACAGTGGCTATTTCTTGTTGCGGCGCTGTACGCGCGTGCGCTTGAGCAGCTTGCGGTGCTTCTTCTTCCGCATGCGCTTGCGCCGTTTCTTGATGAGCGATCCCATGGCGGAGTGGAGACTAGCCGCCCCGGCCGGTTCCCCCACCTCTCAATCGGCAATCGGGCCAATCGTGCCCGGTGGGCACGGCCGTCGGGGGGAGGCGACGGGCCGGTGGGCGGAACCGGGCCGTCAATCGGCCGCACGCACCGGGCGGGAGCGGCTACCGTCGAGCCAGGGTCCACCGCCCCGGTGCGGTGCCCCACCGATCGCGGGTAGTTCAACTGGCAGAACACCAGACTTTGAATCTGGGGGTTGCAGGTTCGAGCCCTGCCCCGCGAACGCCCGTTCGGCGTCGGGATCGGCTCGGCCGGTCCCGACGCTCCGGTGAGCCATGGATCCGGTGCCGTCCACTAAAACGGTTGGTATGACCAGCCGTTCGATGTCCGCTCTCGTGGTTGCAACCAGCTCGGGGGCTCCGATGCGGTCATCCCGCCCCAAGCCGATCCACCGGCTGTGCGGGCGGGCGATGGCCTCCTACGTACTCGACACCCTGGCCGCCACCGGCGTCCGTGAGGGGGTGGTGGTCACCGGCCGCGACGGGAGCCGGGTCGCCAAACGCCTGCTGGAGGACACCCCGGGGTTTCCGGTGCGGTTCGTGGAGCAGAAGTTCGACGCCGGCACCGCCGATGCGGTCCTGGCCGGTCTGAGCGGGTTCGACGAGATCGACGACGAGGGTGACCTGCTGATCGTGCCCGCCGACCTGCCCCTGCTGCGCTCGAACCTCCTGGAACGTCTGGTGGACGTCCACCGGACGTCCGGTGCCGCCTGCTCCGTCCTCACCGTGACCGCGCCCGCGCGCCCGAACCGGCTTCCCGGGCAGTTCCTCGACGACGCCACCGCCGGGCCCGAGGCCGATGTGGTCCGCCGTGACCGCCACGACCGGGTCGAGGCCCTGGAGCCACCCCGGCCCGAAGCCGGCCTCACCTCCCGAGCCGTCCCCGCCGACCGGGTCCCCGACATCGACCGTGAGGGGGCGGGGACCGAGGCGATGGAGGAACGCAGCACCGGGGTGTTCTGTGTCCGGCGCGGCCTGCTGGCCCCCGCCCTGCGTCGGGCCGCCGAAGACAGTGTCGACGGGCGGGGACGGCTGGCCGAGGTGGTCGAGGTGCTGGCCGCCTCCGGCCACTCGTGCGTGACCATGTCGGTCGCCCCGGTCGCCGATCTGGTGCCGGTCGGCGACCGGCGCCAGCTGGCCGAGACCGAGGCCGAGATGCGGCGCCGCACCAACCGGTACTGGTTGTCGATGGGGGTGACCATGGTCGACCCCGACCGCACCTACATCGACACCACCGTCGCCCTGGGAACCGATGTCACCCTCTTCCCCGGCACCTTCCTCCAGGGAACGACGACGATCGGTGACGGCTGCGAGCTCGGCCCCGACACCCGCCTGGACGGTTGCTCGATCGGGGCCAACGTGATCATGGAACAGACCACGGCCCGGTTGGCCGCCGTCGGGGACGACTGCCGGGTGGGGCCCTACGCGGTGCTCGCCCCGGGCACCCACCTCGGCGCGGGCACGGTGACCGGAGCGTTCTATGCTGGCGACGGATCGGCAACGTGATCGTAACGGCGGCGGCTTGACCGGCGCCGTCGATTCACGTTCCACTGAGTGGCCGAATCCCGGTTCGGCCGGACCAGCGTGAGCGGCGTCAGCGGCGTCGTCGTGAACGAGGTGGTCGATCTCCCCTCCATCCGCAGACCCCAACCTCAGCCGGGCACCGGATGGCCGGCTGACGGGAGGCCCCAATGGAAGTCGTCACGACGAAGAAGCTGCACCTCTTTGCCGGGCGCCACTCACGCGCGCTGGCCGAGTCCATCGCCGAACGGCTGGGGGAGCCCGTCACCGAGGCCCACCTGAGCCAGTTCTCCAGTGGCGAGACCCACTGCCGGTTCTCGGAGTCGGTGCGGGGCTCGGACGTGTTCATCATCCAGAGCCACGCCGAGCTGGAGGGCCGCTCGGTCAACGACGCGATCATGGAGCAGCTGATCATGGTCGACGCCGCCCGGCGGGCCTCGGCCAAGCGGATCACGGCCGTGATGCCCTTCTACGGCTACTCCCGCCAGGACCGGAAGTCCGAAGGTCGGGAGCCGATCACGGCCCGGCTGGTCGCCGACCTGTTCTCGGTGGCCGGCGCCTCCCGCCTGGTGTCGGTCGATCTGCACTCGGGTCAGATCCAGGGCTTCTTCAACGGCCCGGTGGATCATCTGACCGCGATGCCGGTGCTGATCGACCGGATGCGCACCATGGGCGACGATCTGGTGGTCGTCTCCCCCGACGCCGGCCGGGTCAAGGTGGCCGAACGCTACAGCCAGCACCTCGGGGCCGACCTGGCCATCGTGCACAAGCGGCGTCTCAGTGGCCAGAAGAACGTGGTCGAGGTCAAGGACGTCATCGGTGAGGTCGACGGCCGCCAATGTGTCCTCATCGACGACATGATCGACACCGCCGGCACGATCTGCCAGGCCGCCGAACTGCTGGTCGACCGGGGCGCCGCCTCGGTGGCCGCCGCCGCCACCCACGGTGTGTTCTCCGGGCCGGCCGTCGACCGGCTCAAGAACTCGGTGCTCGACAAGGTCATCGTCACCGACACGGTCCCCCTCGGGGAGGACAAGCAGTTCGACAAGCTCGAGGTGGTCACCGCGGCCGGCATCGTGGCCGACGCCGTCCGGGCCGTGTTCGAGGACACCTCGGTGAGCCGGATCTTCAACGGCGAGAACCAGAACTGAGCCGGACGACCCGCGCCCGCCGGTCCGGGTGCGCCGTCGTCGACGGAGGAGGCCGAGGGTCGGTCCGGTATGCTCGCATGCTGGCAGATCCGCCCGTTGGGGGCGAGAGTCCCGGCGTGCCTTCCCGGGTGCCGCCAGCGTTCGTTCGAGGAAAGCGTCATGTCACAGACCGTTGTCTCCGCCACCACGGATCGCCCCCTGGGGTCGAGCTCGTCCCGCCGTCTCCGGGCCACCGGCAAGCTGCCCGCCGTGCTGTACGGCCTGGGCAAGGATCCGGTCACCGTGGCCGTCGACTATGCCGAGTTGCGCGACGCCCTCAAGGCCGGGGCCGGGCTCAACACCGTGCTCGAACTGGATATGGCCGGCCGGCGGGAGACCGCGATCATCCGTGACGTCCAGCGTGACCCGATCCGGCTCGAGGTCACCCATGTCGACTTCCTGCGGGTCGACACCGACCAGCCGGTCCGGGTGACGGTTCCCGTCCACCTGGTCGGCGAGGCCACCGAGGTCGCCGAGGAAGGCGGCCTGGTGGAGCAGATCCTGTTCGAGGTCGATATCGAGATCCGTCCCCTCGACATCCCGGGCCAGCTCGACGCAGACATCACCAGCCTCAGCCTCAGCACTCACATCACCGTGGCCGACCTGCCCATCCCGGCCGGGGCCGTCCTGCTGACCGACGAGGACCAGACGGTCGTCTCGGCCACCCTGCCCTCGGCGAGCATCGCCGAGGAGGACGAGGCCGACGCCGAAGTGGGTGAGGACGGCGCCGACGCATCGGCCGACGGTGACGGCGACGGCGACGAGGCCGCCGCCGACGGCTGATCGGGCGGCGTGACCGAATTCGCCCGCCGGCTCGGATCCGCCGAGCGGCGGGGCGCGCCCGCCGATCTCCTGGTGGTCGGCCTGGGCAACCCGGGCGACCAGTTCGTGGGCACCCGCCACAATGTGGGGGCCCAGACCGTGGAACTGGTCTCGGAGCGCCTCGGCGTCCCCCTGAAACGCAGCAAGGCCCGGGCCCTCGTCGCCGGGGTCATGCTCAACGACCAACGGGTTGTGCTCGCCTTCCCGCTGACCTTCATGAACAACTCGGGGGAAGCGGTTCGGGCCCTGGTCAAGTCGTACGGGGTCCAGGAGGCGCATCACATCCTGGTCGTCCACGACGAGCTCGATCTGGACCCCGGTCGGATCCAGCTGAAGGCCGGCGGTGGTTCGGCCGGCAACAACGGGCTCCGTTCCATCACCCAGCACCTCGGCACCAGCGAGTACATCCGGCTCCGGATCGGGATCGGCAAGCCGCCCCACAGCCAGGCCGGCACCGATTGGGTGCTCCGCCGGCCGGGCAAGGCCGACCGGGCCCTCCTCGACGAGGCGGTCACCCGGGCCGCCGACGCGGTGGAGCAGATCACCGTCGACGGGGTGGTGCGGACCATGGCCGAGGTCAACCGCCGTCGTCCGGTCTGACCGATCGGGGCGTCGGTCCCGACCGCCGCAGGTGAGGTGAACAGGCGGTCAGTACGCTGGATCGGTGCCGTTTCCTGATCTTGTCCGCAGCCTCGCCGAAGACCCGGCCATCGAGCGGGTGGTCGGCCGGGCCACCAGCGTGCTGGCGGTGCCGGACCCGGCCCGGGCCCTGGCCCTGGCCGCCCTGGCCCGGGCCTCGGAGCGGCGGCCGCTGGTGGTTGCGGTGCCCACCACCAGCGACGCCGATCGGCTGATCGCCGACCTGTCGACGGTGCTCGAACCCGACGACGTGGCGTCCTTCCCGGCCTGGGAGACCCTGCCGTTCGAACGGATCAGCCCGTCGATCGAAACCATGGGCCAACGTCTGCGCACCCTGTGGCTGTTGGCCGATCCGGCCCGATTCCCCCGCCTGATCGTGACCCCGGTCCGGGCCCTGGTCCAGCAGCTCAGCCCCGGGGCCGAGGACCTCGAACCGGTGATCGTCGGGGTCGGCGACCGGATCGACACCGACGACCTGGTCCGGCGGCTGGTCGAACTCGGGTACCGCCGGGAACCGCAGGCGGAGCACCGGGGCGAGGTGGCGGTGCGCGGCTCCATCGTCGATGTCTTCCCCTCCACCGCGGACGTGCCGGTCCGCATCGATCTGTGGGGCGACGAGGTCGATCGCCTGTGCGAGTTCGCCGTCAACGACCAGCGATCAACCATCGATCTGGCCGAGACGACCATCTTCGGTTGTCGTGAGCTGCTGCCCACCGGAGCGGTCCGGGAACGGGCCCGGGCCCTGGAGGCGGCCGAACCGTGGGGCCGGGAACAGTGGCAACGGCTGGCCGACGGTGCCCTGTTCGACGGGATGGAATCGTGGCTGCCGTGGATGGTCGACGAACCCCGCGCCGTGGCCGACCTGCTCGACGCCGACGCCCTCATGGTGCTGGTGGAACCGGGCCGGTTGCGGCACCGTTCGCTCGACCTGTCGGCCGAGGAGGCCGACCTGGCCACCAGTCTGGCCCGGACCTGGGGGGTGACGGTCGAGGCCGACCGGTCCGGTGGTGACGCCAGCCCGGATCCGTCCGGCGCCGGGGCGGGCGACGGGTTCCCCCGTCTGCATCTGCCCTTCGACCGGATCCTTTCCCGCTCCGAGGCCCCGTCGGTGGCCGTGACCGCCGTGCCCGAGAGCCCCGACGTCGCCGTACTCGACGCGTCGGGTTGGGACGCACCGGGGGAGGCCCTCCAGGCCCAGCTGACCCGGCTGGTCGCCGACGGCCACCGGGTGATCGTGGCCGCCGAGGGCACCGGTTCCGCCCAGCGGGCGATCGAGGTGATCACCGGCTGGGGTCTCGACGTCGTCGACCACGGCGCCGACCTCCCCGACCCCGTACCGCCCGGCGTGCACGTCACCGTGGCCCCGTTGGAGCGGGGCGTGGTCCTTCCCGCTGTCGAGGTCGCGGTCCTCACCGACGCCGATCTGACCGGGCGGCGCCGGGCCCACCGTCGGGCCCGCCCCCGCAAGCGGCAGACCGAGGGATTCTTCGACCAGCTCACCCCGGGGGACTATGTGGTGCACCACACCCACGGCGTCGGCCGGTTCGGGGGGATGGTCACCCGAACCATCGGGGGCAGTGAGCGCGACTACCTCCTGCTCGAGTACCGGGGCAACGACAAGCTCTACGTCCCCTCCGACCAGATCGACCTGATCCGCCCCTTCAGCGGGTCGGACAACCCGACCCTGCACAAGCTGGGCGGATCGGACTTCGCCCGCTCGAAAGCCAAGGTCCGCGCCGCCGTGGCCGAGATCGCCCAGGAACTGGTGGTCCTCTACCAGGAGCGGCAGGCCACCAGCAGCCACCGGTACGGGCCCGACACCCCCTGGCAGGCCGAACTGGAGGCCGCCTTCCCCCACGAGCTCACCCCGGATCAGGCCAAGGCGGTGATCGACGTCAAGGGCGACCTCGAGACCGGTTCCCCCATGGACCGCCTGGTGGTCGGCGACGTCGGGTTCGGCAAGACCGAGATCGCCCTGCGGGCCGTGTTCAAGGTGGTGCAGGAGGGCCGTCAGGCCGCGGTGCTGGTGCCGACCACCCTGCTGGCCCAGCAGCACTACCAGACCTTCAGCGAACGGTTCGCCAACTACCCGATCCGGGTCGAGGTGCTCAGCCGGTTCCTGACCGCGGCCCAGACCAGGACGGTGGCCACCGCGGTGGCCGCCGGGGAGGTCGACGTGGTCATCGGTACCCACCGCCTGCTGTCGGCCGACGTCACCTTCGACGATCTGGGTCTGCTGGTGGTCGACGAGGAGCAACGCTTCGGCGTCAAGCACAAGGAGGCCATCAAGGGCCTCCAGGCCGACGTCGACGTCCTGACCCTGTCGGCCACCCCGATCCCACGCACCCTGGAGATGAGCTTCACCGGGATCCGCGACCTGTCGGTCCTCAACACGCCCCCGGCCGACCGCCAACCGATCCTCACCTATGTCGGGGAGTACGACGAGCGGGCGGCCGCCGAGGCCATCCGCCGGGAACTGCTCCGGGACGGGCAGGTGTTCTTCGTCCACAACCGGGTCCAGACGATCGAGAAGGTGGCCGCGGATCTCCGCAACCTGGTCCCCGAGGCCCGTATCGCCGTGGCGCACGGCCAGATGGACGAGGGCTCCCTTGAGGAGGTCGTGCTCGACTTCTGGGATGGCCGCCACGACGTGTTGGTGTGCACCACCATCATCGAGTCGGGCATCGACATGCCGGCGGTCAACACCCTGGTGGTCGACCGGGCCGAGCTGCTCGGTCTCGGCCAGCTCCACCAGCTGCGGGGCCGGGTCGGCCGGTCGGGTCAGCGGGCCTACGCCTACCTCTTCACCCGGCCCGATGCGGTGCTCACCGAGGACGCCTACGAGCGGCTCCGCACTATCGGCGAGGCCACCGAGCTCGGCTCCGGCTTCAAGATCGCCATGCGTGACCTCGAGCTGCGGGGGGCCGGCAACCTGCTCGGCACCGGCCAGTCCGGCCACATCGCCGCCGTCGGCTACGACCTCTACTACCAGATGGTCATCGAGGCCGTGGCCGCCCTCAAGGGTGAACCGGTCCCCGAACCCACCGAGATCAAGCTCGACATCCCGGTCGACGCCCACCTCCCGGTCGAGTACGTGGCCAACGAGTCCCAACGCCTGGAGGCCTACCGGCATCTCGCCTCGATCCGGACCGAAGCCGAGGTCGACGACCTGCGGGCCGAATGGTCCGACCGGTACGGCCCGATCCCGGCCCCGGCCGAACAGTTGCTCGAGGTCGCCCTGGTCCGGGCCCAGTGCGCCCGGGTCGGGGTGACCGAGCTGATCGTGGTCAAGGGGCCCGGTTTCGGCGGACCGGAGCTGATCGTCCGCCTCGGCCCGGTCCGCCTCAAGGTCTCGCAGGAGATGCGGTTCTCCCGCCTGTTCCCGAACGGGGTGTGGAAGCCCAACGAGTACGGCGACGACGGCGGCCAGCTCCAGGTCGGCCTCATGAAACGGGGCAACGTGCTCGGCGACCTGCTCACCTTCTTCACCACCATGTTCCCGGTCGACGATGCCGTCGCGGCCTGAACCGGAGGAGCGGCCGGGCCCCGGGGCGATGGGTTCCCGTCCTCGCTGGGAGCGGGCCCTGGTGACCGGCGCGTCCACCGGGATCGGCCGGGCCGTCGCCCTCCGCCTGGCCGTGGCCGGCACCGGCCTGGTGCTGGTGGCCCGGGACCGGGCCGCCCTCGACTCGGTGGCCGCCGCCGTCCCCGTTCCCGCCGAGGTGCTGGTGGCCGACCTGGCCGATCCCGACGACGTGGCCAAGGTGGCCGACCGGATCACCACCGACCTCGACCCGGTCGACCTGGTGGTCAACAACGCCGGGGTCGGCTGGGAGCACGACCTGGCCGGGGCCGACCCGGCCCGGGAGGCCACCATGGTGGCGGTCAACGTCGGTGCCGTCTCGGTCCTGACCGGGGCCGCGGCCGCGGCCCTCCGGCGGCGGGGCGGGGGAGGGATACTCAACGTCTCCTCGATCGCCGGGGTGTTGCCCGGCGCCGGTTCCGCCACCTACGCCGCCACCAAGGCGTACGTCACCTCACTCACCCGGTCGGCCAACATCGAGCTGGCTCCGTACGGGGTGACCGTGACCGCCCTGTGTCCCGGCCTCACCCGAACCGAGTTCCACCGGCGGGCCGGGGTCGACAACACCGCACCGCGATTCCTGTGGCAGACCGCCGATGAGGTGGCTGTGGCTGGACTGGAGGGTCTGGCCGCGGGCAAGGTGACCGTGGTGCCTGGCATCCCGAACCGGCTCGGTGTCCTGCTCGCGGGGGTTGCGCCGTTCGGACTGGTTCGCGCGGTGGTCACTCGGGGCCGCGCCCGCATGCGCCGCTGATCCCGAGCCGACCTCGCAGGAGGAACACCCATGAGCCAACAGACCGAGCAGCCGGTGCATCTCGACGGCGCCCCCTACGACTGGCCCGCCCTGGTCGATGGCCTGAACCGGTTGCTGCGCCTGCGGACCACCCCGATCGGGATGAAGTTGTTCGAGACCCGGGAGGCGATGGAGGCGGTACCCAAGATCCGCCGTCCCCGGGCGATCCACACCACCGACCAGATCGTCGGTATGGCCTCACGGCTCAACTGGACGGTGGGGATCACCATGGATGATCTCGTCGGCGCCCAGTGCGGTGCCGTCATCGGCCTCCATCCCCAGGATGACGAGTGGCTCTCGGGCGACAAGATGGCCGGCGTCTGGTTCGAGACGATCGAGGACTCCTCGGCCCACCAGCACGCCATGCACACCGTCCCGTTCGGGACCTACCAGGCCATGGCCGTGTCACCCCTGGCCACGGGGCGGCTCGATCCGCCGGACGTGTGCCTGATCTATGCCACCCCGGCCCAGATGATCCTGCTCATCAACGGCCTCCAATGGTCGGGCTACAAGAACTTCGAGTGGGGCTGCGTCGGCGAATCGGCCTGCGCCGACTCCTGGGGCCGGGCCCTCACCCTGGGTGAGCCGAGCGTGAGCATCCCGTGTTTCGCGGAACGTCGCTACGGCGGGGTGCAGGACGACGAGCTCCTCATGGCCACCCCGCCCCAGTTCCTGCCCAAGGCGATCGCCGGCCTGGAGGCCCTCGCCCGTAACGGTCTGCGCTACCCGATCCCCCCGTGGGGGGTACAGAACGACGCCGCGGCCGGTCTCGGGCATTCGTACGGCAACTGACCCCGAACGACCCTGATCCGGCTCGACCCGACCGGCCGTCGGCGGGTGCGCAACCACCCGCGACGGCCGGCGGTCGTCTCCGCCGCGGCCCGGCCCCAGCGGACCACCGGCGGAGACCGGCCCGTGGACCGGGCTACGGCAGGGTGGCGACCACCAGTTCGGCCGGCGCCGACCGGGTGCCGGCGGCGTCGACGGCGAACACGTGGTAGGTGAAGGTGGTGTCGGCCGGCAGGTTCAGGTCGGAGAACCACAGGTTGGTCTTGGTGCCCACCTCGACCATGCCGGTCCCGTCGTCATGGGCGATCACGTACTCCACCGCCCCGGCCGAGGCCTCCCAGTTGAGCACGATCCGCTCCCGGGTCTGGGTGGTGCTCCGGAGCCCGGTCGGTGCGGCCGGGTCGGTGGCGACCGTGTCCCAACCGGTGGTGCCCGCCGTGAGGGTGGCCGGGGCCGACACATTGCCGGCCGTGTCCACCGCCACCACCTCGTACTGGTACGCGGTTGCCACGTCCAGGCCGGAATCGGTGAACCAGTACTGGGCCGACGACCCGTGGGGTTTGGTGCCGATCTCGACCCCGTCGCGGTACACCGTGTAGCTGGCGACAGCGGTGTTGTCGGTGGAGGCATCCCACCGGATGACCAGCTTGTAGTCCTCGGACCTGGTCTGGGTCAGGTTGCCGGGGACGGCCGGCGGGTCGGTGTCGTTGGCCGTGCCGCCGGTGGTGGCGGCGTCCAGGGTGGCCGGGGCCGACACATTGCCGGCCTGATCGGCGGCGACGACCGAGTAGGTGTAGGTGGTGCCGGGCTCGAGATTGCTGTCGGTGAACCAGTTCTGGGCCCCACCCGGCGCCTTGGTCCCGACCTCGACCCCGTCACGGTAGATCGTGTAGCCGGTGACGCCCAGGTTGTCGACCGACGAGTCCCAGCGGATCACGATCCGGTAGTCCTCGGCGCGGGTCTGGGTCAGGTTGGTCGGGGCCTCGGGGGCGATCGTGTCGCCCCCGCCTCCGGGACAGAACTTGGCGAAGGCACCGGCGGCCCGGTCCTGGCCGGCGATCGTGGTGTAGCGACTGATGTCGCCCCCGATCCACAGGCACCCGTTGCTGTCACCGTGGATGGCCCACACGCCCGCCCGGGTGGCCGAGGCGTCGACTCCGAAGGTCGGGATGTACTCGCCGGTCACCGCCGAGTAGGCGGCCAGGTACTTGATCGGGGTGATCTGGACCTGGTTGGGGTCGATCACCGTGCTCCGGTTGGGCCAGTAGTCGAAGTCGGCGTAGTGGTTGGTGTAGCAGTGGCAGGAGCCGTAGACCCGGTCACCCACCACCTCGAGGTCCTGGTAGTCGCCGCCCCGGTCGGTGCTGTGCTGGGTCACCAGTGACATGTCGGCGGCCCGGAAGACCCGCATCACGTGCTCGCTTCCGGCCACGAACACCAGGCCGTTGACGGTGACGACGTCCTGGCCGTACCGGTTGCTGGTGCTCGGGGTGTTCCCGGGGATGTTGCTCTGCGGTCCGTTGAGGTTGCCGGCCAGGTCGAGCACCGCGATGTCGGCACCGCGGACGTCACCGTTGATGCTGTCCTGGTAGCCGACGACGAACATCTTGCCCACATTCTGATCGACGGCCACGCCCCACAGGGAGCCACCGGTGACGGTGATCGACAGGCTCGGGTCGGGTGTGCCGTCGGCGAGGGAGATCCGGGCCAGATCATCGGAAAGGTGGAGGGGGCGGGGACCGCCGCCGACCCGATCGAACCGGCCGACCACGTAGACCTGGTCACCGACGATGCTCATGTTCTTCACCACGGGCCGTGAACCGTCGCCGTTGCTGGCCTTGGCCCGCCAGCCGGTGTCGACGGCGCCGGTGGCGGGGTCGAGCGCGGCGAGGCCCCGGGCCTCGGTGTCGCCGTTGATGGAGCGGAACTCGCCGCCCACCAGGAGCCGGGAACCGTCGGGGGTGGCCTCGAGGGTGTACACCGGGCCCTCCAGGCTGGGCTGGAAGTCGGTGATGAGATCACCGGTGGTGGCGTCGAAGGCGGCCAGGTAGGGCTGGGCCACCGGGGCGCCGTTGGCCCACGGCCGGGCCTCGGTGAACTTGCCGCCCACATAGATCCGGTTGCCGATCTGCTCGATGGCCCATACCTGGGACTGGATCCGGTCGGTTTCGGTAGTGGTGTCGAGCCCGTAGACACCCCAGGTGATCTCGCCCTGGGGGTTGATCTCGGCCAGGGCCGGCACCGCCACCATCGTTCCGATCACGATCAGGAGACCGGCCAGGATGCCCTGCCGTCGTCGTGGTGTGAGGCCGATTCGCTCGAGATTTCTGGCCAGCAACGGTCGCCTCCTGGTTTGCGGAAACCGGCTGGTGCCCGAACTACGTCACGCAGCGCGCCGGCGTCTCTTCAGTAGAGCCTTGGATGAGTCAACAAGGATGGGCATCCCGGCTGGCCGATTGTGGGTAGAAGTGCTCATTTGCGTCTGTTGTCGACGTTTTGAACCGCCATTACAGGGCGATAGGGGGGCGGCCGGTAGCCACCGCGTGGTCGAGGCAGGGTCGGCCGGACCGGCCGACCTCAGAACCGGGTGACGCTCTCGAACACGAACGTGCGGCGGCCGAGGGCCACGGTGGCTCCAGGCGCCAGCTCACTGGGTGCGTTGGGTGGGATCCGGTGCCACCGGTCGTGGGTGGCGTCCCACACGAACGTCCCGTTGGTCGACCCCCGATCGGTCACCGTCACGGTCCAATCCGTCAGCTGGATGTCGGCGTGCCGCCGGGACAGGGTCTCGTTGTGGTCGTGGACGGCCAGGGGCGACATGGTCGGGTCGTCGCTCTGACCCGGTTCCCGACCAACGATGTAGCCGCGGTCGAGACCGAACGTGCTGCCGTCGTCGAAGACGAGGAAGCCGAGGGTGGGGCGGGGGCCGGGCACCAGACGGTGGGTGACGTGCACCATCGAGATGCCGCACACCATGCAGTAGGCGGCCAGGGGATTGTTGAAGTGCTGGCGGGAGCAGATGATGCCCCGTACCACCACCACCGAGGGAGGCAACGGCCCCAGTTCGGCCTCCACCACGTCACGGTCGGTGGCCTGGCGGTGCGCCGGGGCGGGGTGGCCGCCGCGGCCGGCCGGGACCGAGGAAGGCGGTTCGAACCGGAGGTCGGTGGCCACCGGCAGGGGCTCGAGTGGGGGGAGGGGCGGGCCCTGGTCGAGCCGTATCGAGCGGAACGGCACCCCGGAGCGGTACGGCTCGCGATGTCCGGGGGCGGGGGGTGGACGGTGGCGGGGCCGGGGTGGTGACCCGGTGCCCGGGCGCGATTCCTCGGACGCCGGGGTGCTCCGGGTGACGAGCGCCGCGGTGGCCGGATCCGCCGGCGGGAACTCCGTCGGATCCGGCGGAGGGAGCTGCCGGTAGCCGTTGGCGTTGGCGATGGAGGACGGGTTGGTCTGGCGGGCCTGATCGGCCGGGTGGTCGCCGGTGCCGTCCTGCCCCGGTTCGGGTGGGTCGGCGGTGGTGGCCGGATCGGCATCGCCCGCCGCCGGACCGGGGGTGTCGTCCCGGGTCACGGCCGGGAAGAACGCGGTGTCCTCGTCGGTCACCGGGCGTGGCTCGGACGCCGGGGCCGGTGTCGGGGGCGGGGTCGACGGTTGGATCGGTGCCGCCGGCGGCGGCGCCGATCCCGTGGCGCCGGTGTCGGGTCCGGTCGTCGGGCCGGTGCCGGGCTGAGCGGTTGTCGCCGGGGTGGCCGGTGGTTCGGGGGCGGAGCCGAGCGCGGCCCGCCGCAACACCGACGGTCCGGCGAGGGCCGGGAGACCGGAATCCAGCCGCTCGCCCAGGCGCTCGAGCGTGATACCGCCCCCGGAGGTCACCCCGTGCCGAAGGTCGAAGGTGGCTGCGGCCTCCAGGGCCCGGGCCAGGCCCGCGGTGCGGACGGTGAGGCGGCCGTCGCGTTCCCAGCGGGCCTCGATCAGGCCCGAACGGCCATCGGCGATGGTGCGGCCGTCGACCAGGATCTCCACCGAACCGGCGGCGCGGCCGACGAACTCATCGTCCTCGACGGTGACGAGACCGACCGAGCGAAGCTGATGCTGTTCCAGCGCATCGAGGAAGGTGCTCACGGCCAGCTCCGGCTCGGGTTCCGGGCCCATCCGTTCGAGCAGTTCGCCCGCCGCCCGGTCGTGGGGAGGATCCGAGGGCAGGAGCAACAGGACCCCCGGCCAGCGGGCGACGAAGCCGAGCCCCCGGTGGAGGCGGCCGGCTCCCAGGTCGATGGTGATGGCCGTCTTCGTCATCGTGCGTCGACCTCCAGCTCGCGGCCGGCGAGCTCGTCGATGACCTGGGCCAGGTCGGCGGCAGTGGGGAAGCGGTCGATCGGGTCGCTGGCCAGGGCCCGGGCGATGAGGCGCCGCTCGTCGGGCGGCAACGAATCGTCGAGCTGGGGTACATGGTCCAGCACATGCCGCAGGGCCTGGATCAGTGACCCGGACAGGGCCTCGGGGAAGGTCGACCGTCCCGTCAGGACCCGGTGCATGGTGGCGCCGAGCGCCCAGATGTCGGTGGCCCGCGACGCCTGTTCACCCCGGATCAGTTCCGGGGCCAGGTACTCGATGGCCCGGATCTGGTCGAGGCCGGTGACCGTCTTGCCCGGCTGGAGCAGGGTGAGTACCTCGATATCCCCCAGACGGGCTTCGGTGCCGTCGACCATGATGTTGGCCGGTTTGATGGACCGGTGGGCCAGACCGACCTCGTGCAGGGCGTGCGCCGCGTGTGCCGCACCGGCCACGGCCCGGAGGACCGCCCCCCGGGTCAGGGGCCGGGCCGGCCGGGCCAGGGACCCGTCGGGCAGGTACTCGGCGGCACAGTACAGCTGGTCGCCCTGTTGACCGCAGTCGTGGAGCCGCACCAGGTGTGGTGACTCGACGGCCTGGTAGCGCCGCAGCACCTCGGCCATCCGGTCGAGGTCGCCGTCGGTGGCCTGATGGCGCAAGACCTTCACCGCCACCCGGTCCCGATCGAGGCCGAGACGCTCCGGGGTGTCGGCCAGCCAGTAGGTGCCGTGGCTGCCCTCCCCGATCTGGTGGAGGAAGCGGTAGTCGGCGATACCGATCACAGCACCTTCCCACCCTGGTAGCGCCAGCGGAGCAGCAGGACCCGCATGGGCCCGTTGGCCGCCAACCAGATCACCACCCAGGTGGTGGTGAAGTGGAGAAAGACCGTGAACAGGTTGGCGCCCGGGATCAGCACGGCGATGAGGACCCCGATCACCAGGAACTCGGGCAGCCCGGTCAGCAGGCCGAACAGGATCGGCCAGTCCTTCTCCCATCGCCGCTGCTGGAGTGCGTGGTACACCGATTCGGTGCCCACCCCGACCACGCCGACGAGGATCAGGGCGAAGAAGGCAATGGTGTAGACGGCGCCGATCGAGGCGCCGAACCGGGGCAGGAAGGGAACCACGAGAATCGTCCATGCCGCGCCCACCGTCACCAGCAGGAACAGTCGGGTTTGAATACGTCCGATCAACGTCGGTGTCATCGATCGTCTCCTGGGGGTCCGCCGAGCGCCCGGAACCGATCGCTCGAACCGTGGGGTCGGTCGGTCGGCGTCCGTGGGCGTCCACCACGGTTATAGCGCCCGGTCACGCGTCCGTCATTACCGGTTCCGCCGGTTCGTGACCAGGAAACCGCTTGCCCGTCCCCTGGTGGGAGCGGTGCTCCGAACCGGTCGCCGGCCGCACCGTGATGGGTGCCGCTGCGGCTCGTCCGGCGGGGGGTCATCCCGGTACGGGCTGGTTCCGCATCCAGCGCACCCATTCCCGGATCGACCGGGAGGTACCGAGACGGGTGCCGAAACCGTTGGCGGCGAGGTCGTCGACGATCCGTACCGCCGCGTACTGCAGGCCCAGAAAGGAGTCCACGCCGGCGTAGTAGCCGCCCAGGGTGATCGAGCCCGAGGCGTACATCCGGCCCGGCTCGTTACGGGTGCCGCGGATCTCGAAGGTGGGTTCCACGTCGAGGCGGCCGGAGGGGTTGCGGCCGGCCGCGCTGTGGGCCAGCAGGTCGGCCAGGAGCCGGTGCTCGGAGATGTCGGACTCCAGCCCGGTGGCGTCGATGATGAAGTTGGCGGCCAGGGGGATGGATCGGCCCTGGGGGTCGGTGATGGTCGTGACGATGGTCTGGTTCTGGCCCGGGGTGACCGAGGCGACCTGACCGACCCACTGCTGATACCAGCCGCCCTGCTGGCCCCGTTGCAGCAGGGCCTCCCAGTTCCGACGGTGGGGGATGTTGGTGCCGCCCAGCCGGCCGATGTAGCGGGCCCGCTCCTCGCCCTCGAGCTTCTCCAGGGACTCCTTGATCTGACCGCCCCAGGCCGCCTTCGGGAAATTGAACCCCTGGTAGGCGAACCCGTTGCGGCCCGGCCGCCGGAAGGTGGGGTCGTCGCCCTGGGGCCCGCTCACATAGTTGCGGAACAGGTGGAAGATGGTGGTGTGGGCTCCCCGCCGCTCCCGGTCCTCCAGGAGGCGGACCAGGATCCGCATGGCCACGATCCCGCTGCCCCGGACCACCACGGTGGAGGGGCGCCGGAGGAGTTCTTCGTAGACATGGTCGTGGGGTTCGTACGCGTTCACCACCCGGCTGAAGTCGCCGTAGGTCTGGCGGTAGGCCTGGAGATCGTCGAGGAACCGGAGGCCCGGGTAGCCCACCGCGATATGGACGTAGGTGGACCGCAGCACCATCCGGGCCGGCCCCGGCGGGGATCCGGCCGGAGGCCGGGGTGGGGTGATCACGCTGAAGTACCCGCCGCCGTGGCGGGCCCGGATCATACGGACGGCCCCCTTGACCAGCATGGACGACCAACCGATCCGGGCCGCCTCCCGGTCGACCGAGCGGTAGACCTGTTCGGCTCGGGGAGTCCAGTAGTCGGCGCCGACCGGTTCGAGCAGGACGTTGAGCAGGGGGTTCAGCCGGTCGGAGAGACCCCGGGCCGACCACGCTTCGCGCACCGCGTAGCTGGGGAAGCCCCAGATGTTGTCGATCGTCGAACCGGCATCGGACCGGATGCGCTCGTGCGGAGGGATCTGGGAGTTCTCGGCCAGCAACCGATAGGTCTGGTAAGGGACGTCGATCGTGGTCAGGACCCGAAGCCCGTGGCGGGGGGCGCCGGCGACCCGGAGCGTGTCGACCAGGGCGAACGAGCCAAGCCCACCGCCGATGGTGGCCAGCTGGGCGTCGGCCACCGGCATGCCGGACGCGGCCACCTGCTCGTCGGTCCAGCGGGACGACGCGGTCAGCTCAGGTGTGAGGTCGCCGCTCACCGAGCGATGTCGAGCACACGTACGTGGACCCGGTTGCGGGCGAGGGCACCTCGATCCATGGGCCGAAGTATGCCCGCCCGATCCGGGTCCGCGGTCGCGGGGGCGACACCCGGCCGGCCGCGGGCCGGGCCGGGTCGTCGGGGTGGGTGACCTGGTTGTGTGACAGGCTCGGGTCATTCTGCCCAATGGGTGGCCAACGGTGGTGGGAGCTGGGGCAGGGTGCATGCCGAGTTCCATGACTGCGCCGGCCTCGCTCCGTATCCGCCTCGACGGGCTCACCAAGGTCTACCCGGGGTCTGCCTCCCCGGCGGTCGAGGGTCTGAGTCTCGATCTGCCGGCCGGGAAGATCACCGCCCTCATCGGCCCGTCGGGCTGTGGCAAGACGACGGTGCTGAAGATGATCAACCGGCTCATCGAGCCGACCGCGGGTTCGGTGGTCATCGGTGAGCGTGATGCCGCCTCGATGCCCGCCCACGAGCTGCGCCGGGGCATCGGCTACGTGATCCAGCACGTGGGCCTGTTCCCCCACCGGACCGTCGGCGCCAATATCGGCACCGTACCCCGGCTGCTGGACTGGGATCGGGATCGGATCGCCGAGCGGGTGGCGGAGCTGGCCGACCTGGTGGGCCTGGCCCCCGACCTGCTCGACCGGTATCCGGCCGCCCTCTCGGGGGGGCAGCAACAGCGGGTCGGGGTGGCCAGGGCCCTGGCCGCGGATCCTCCCATCCTGCTGATGGACGAGCCGTACTCGGCCGTCGACCCGATCGTCCGTGGCCGGCTGCAGGACGACCTGCTCGATCTCCAGGACCGGTTGGGCAAGACGATCGTGCTGGTCACCCACGACATCGACGAGGCGGTGAAGCTCGGCGACCGGATCGCCCTCCTGGCGGTCGGCGGCCGGTTGGAGCAGTTCGCCCCGCCCGACGATCTCCTGTCCGCGCCGGCCAGCCCGTTCGTGGAGGAGTTCGTGGGCGGGGAGCGGACCCTGCGCCGGATGGGCCTGCTGACGGTGGACGACATCGAGGTCCAGGCCCCGTTCGTGGTCACCCCGGACCTGGATGCCGCCGAGGCCCTCGGTCGGATGAAGCGACAGAACACCGGATGGGTCGGGGTGGTCGCCGACGACGGTCGCCTGCTCGGCTGGGTGGCGGCCACTGACCTGGAACGGGTCCACCGGGTGGGCGAGGCCCCGTACCGGTCGTGGTCGGCGGCGGTGGAGGCCACCACCCCGTTGCGGGAGGTGGTCGACCTGATCATCACCAGCCGGACGAGGGTGGCGGCCGTGGTCGATCCGGCCGGGCGGCTGGTCGGCACCCTCAGCTTCGATCACCTGAGCGACCAGGTGCGGGCGGCCGAGGCCGCGACCACCGGATGATCGCCTCCGACGCCCAGTCGTTGATCTGGTGGGACTGGGTCGACCGGCATCGGGACGAGATCGTCGACCTCCTCCTCCAGCACCTGTGGTACACGGTGTTCGCGGTCGGTGTCGGCCTGGTGATCTCGGTGGTCCTGGCCGCGATCTCCATCCGGTGGCGACCCCTGTACACCCCAATCGCCTGGATCACCGGCGCCCTCTACGCGGTGCCGAGCATCGCCCTGTTCGGGCTCCTGGTGCCCGTGCTCGGCCTCGGTTTCGCCCCGGCCCAGGTCGCGCTGGTCAGCTACACCTTGCTGATCCTGCTGCGGAATCTGGTCGAGGCCCACGACGGGATCCCCGACGACATCACCGAGGCCGCCGACGCCATGGGGTATACCCGCCGGCAACGTCTGCTGTCGGTCCAACTGCCCCTGGCCGTCAGCCCGATCATCGCCGGCCTGCGCATCGCGACGGTGTCCATCGTCGGGCTGATCACCGTGGCCGCCATGGTCGGTGCCGGGGGCCTCGGGGTCTACATCCTCGACGGGCTCGATCGGGAGTTCCCCACCCCGATCGTGGTGGGCGCGGGCCTCTCGATTGGGCTCGCGCTGGCCTTCGACCTGCTCTTCGTGGGGCTGGAGCGGGTGCTCACCCCCTGGAGCCGGGTGTCGCGGGGCGGATGAACGACCTCCTCGACTTCCTCGGCGATCCGCAGACCTGGTGGGGGCCGCGTGGCCTGATGGTGCGGAGCGGCAACCATCTGCTGATCTCGGTGACGGCCGCCCTGGTGTCGGTGGCCATCGCTCTCCCGTTCGCGGTCTATCTCGGGCACCGTCGGGTCGGATCGTTCGCCGTCAGCTCCCTGGCCAACGTGGGCCGCGCCGTGCCCACCCTGGCCGTGGTCGCCCTGGCCTTCCCGTTCAGCATCCGATGGGGCCTGGGCATCGGGTTCTGGCCCACCCTCGTCGCCCTCATCCTGCTCGGTCTTCCCCCGATCGTGCTCAACACCCACACCGGCATCGTCGGGGTCGACCGCCGGGCGGTGGAGGCGGCCCGTGGGGTCGGCATGCGCAGCCGCGAGGTGATCACCGGTGTGGAGATCCCGGCCGCCCTGCCGCTGATCATCGCCGGCATCCGCATCGCCGCCACCCAGATCGTGGCCACCGCCGCCCTCGGTGCCCTGGCCGGGCACAACAACCTCGGTGTCTTCGTGACCAGCGGGATCGCCAGCCGGAACACCCCGGCCATCGTGGTCGGGGCGGTCAGCATTGCCGGCCTGTCGATCCTCACCGAGTTCGCCCTCACCCGGGTCGAGCGACGCCTGTCACCGTGGCGTCGAACCCCCGACGAGCCCGCCGAGCCGGAACTCATGGGCCTGGTGCCCGAGACCGACCCGGTGCCCTGTGGCGGTGATGCTTCGATCCTGAATCTCGTACCATCCCCAGACCAGCCGAGATCTGGCTGCTGAGAAAGGAATCCCCCCACATGACCTTCCGCCCCACCTCTCGCCGTTCGGCGCCCTGGCGGCTGCTGGCCATCCTGCTCGGTCTGACCCTGCTCGCCGCGGCGTGCGGTGACTCGGCCGACGACACCGATGCCTCGGCCGATTCCACCGCCTCCACGGCGGCCGACGAGAGCACCACCGTCCCCGAGGACACCGACGGGGCCACGACCGACGAGGCTCCCACCGACGTCCCCGACGGGCCCACCATCACCATCGGTGCCCAGGACTTCGGTGAATCCACGATCCTCGCCGAGGTCTACGGCCAGGCCCTGACCAACGCCGGCTACCCGGTGGCCCAGCAGGCCGTCGGCGGCTTCCGCGACGTGTCGTTCGCCGCCTTCGAGTCCGGTGATGTCAACTTCACGATCGAGTACGCCGCGTCGGCGCTCGAGTACCTCAACCAGTTCGCCGGCGAGGCCTCCTCCGACGTGGACGCCACCGTGGCCGCCCTCAACACCCAGCTCGATGAGCGGGGCATCGTGGCCATGGCCGCCTCCCCGGCCGCTGATTCGAACGCCTTCGTGGTGAACCAGGCCACGGCGGACGGTGGGGTGACCAGGATCAGCGATCTGACCGATGACATGACGCTGGGCGGTCCGCAGGACTGCGAGGAGAACCCGTCCTGCATCCCCGGCCTCGAAGAGGTCTACGGCATCGACCTGTCGGCCAACTTCGTCCCCCTCGACGGATCGGGCCCCCTCACCGTCGCCGCCCTCGAGGGCGAAGAGGTCGATGTGGCCGTGCTGTTCTCCACCAACGGCGCCATCGCCGCCAACGGTTTCGTCGTGCTCGAGGACGACAAGGGCATGATCGCGGCCGACAACCTCGTCCCCATCGCGTCCGACGAGGTGTACGACGCCTACGGTCAGGATCTGGTCGATCTGGTCGATTCCATCAGTGCCGCGTTGACGACCGAGGACCTGGCCGAGATGAACAAGGCGTTCGACATCGACTACGAGGACGCCGAGACCATCGCCACCGAGTGGTTGACCGCCAACGGCCTCGGCTGACGCGGTTTCCGGCCGTCGACGAACTGGGCCGGTTGGGTCGATGAACCCACCACCGGCCCCGGGGTCGGGCCGGCCCGGCGGGATGGTGTTCGCTCGCCCCGCCGGGCCGCTACGGTGGCTGACGGCCTCGAATTGTTCATGGGCCGGACATCGGTGTCATCGTTGTTTCGCGGATGCGGTAACAGGTGTGATGCCGCGAACGGGGGCACGCCCGTCCACCGGGCGGTCCCGGAACAGGGGAACAAGAGACTGACACAGCAGAGCGACCGCACGTGGAGCTCGATCAAGATGTCATCCGGATCGCGGGGGACTCCGCCGACGGGATGCAGTTGACCGGGGATCGCTTCACCTCAGCCAGCGCATTGGCGGGGAACGATCTCGCCACCTTGCCCGACTTCCCGGCCGAGATCAGGGCCCCGCAGGGCACGCTCGCCGGTGTCTCGGCCTTCCAGGTGCACATCTCCGACCACGACATCCACACGCCGGGTGACGCCCCCGACGTCCTGGTGGCAATGAACCCGGCTGCCCTGCGCAGCGAACTCGGACGGCTTCGATCCGGCGGCACGATCATCCTCAACGACGACGCCTTCGACGAGCGCAACCTGGAGAAGGCCGGGTTCGACAAGGACCCCCGCGAGGACTCGACCCTGGCGGACTTCACCGTCCACCGGGTGCCGATGACCAAGCTGACCCTGGAGGCCACCAGCGACCTCGACGTCAAGAAGCGCGACGCCGAGCGGTCCAAGAACTTCTTCGCCCTCGGCCTCATCTCCTGGATGTACGCCCGCCCGGTGGAGCCGACCGTCGACTGGATCCGTACCAAGTTCGGCAAGGTCGAGATGGTGATGGCGGCCAACCTGGCCGCCTTCCACGCCGGACACGCCTACGGGGAGACCGCCGAGGTGTTCGGCAGCCCGTTCAAGGTGCGGGCCGCCCCCCAGGCGCCCGGCACCTACACCAACGTCACCGGCAACACGGCGACGGCTTGGGGCATGATTGCCGCCGGTCAACTGGCCAAGCTGCCGGTGTTCCTCGGCAGCTACCCCATCACCCCGGCCTCCGACATTCTCCACGAGCTCAGCCGGCACAAGAATTTCGGGGTCCGCACCTTCCAGGCCGAGGACGAGATCGCCGGGATCGGATCCGCCCTCGGTGCCGCCTTCGGCGGTCACCTGGCGTTCACCACCACCAGCGGTCCGGGCGTCGCCCTCAAGGGCGAGACCATCGGCCTGGCCGTCGCCACCGAGTTGCCCCTGGTCATCATCGACGTCCAACGAGGTGGTCCCTCCACCGGCCTGCCCACCAAGACCGAGGCCAGCGACCTGATGCTGGCCATGTACGGCCGGCACGGGGAGGCCCCGTTGCCCATCGTGGCCGCCCACAGCCCCGCCCACTGCTTCGAGATGGCCATCGAGGCGTCCCGGCTGGCGCTGGCCTACCGGACGCCCGTCATCCTGCTCACCGACGGCTACCTGGCCAACGGGGCCGAGCCGTGGCGCCTGCCCGATGTGACCACCCTGCCCGACATCAGCGTGGCGTTCACCACCGAGACCAACGCCACCGACAGCAGCGGCGATCCGGTGTTCCTCCCCTACCTGCGTGACGAGCGCGGGGTTCGGCCCTGGGCGGTGCCCGGCACCCCCGGCCTCGAACACCGCATCGGCGGCCTGGAACGGGCCGACCGGACCGGCAACGTCAGCTACGACAACGCCAACCACGGTCTCATGACCGAACTCCGGCAGGCCAAGATCGACGGGATCGTCAACGACATCCCGCCGGTCACGGTGGACGGCGACGGTGAGGCCGACATCCTCGTGGTCGGCTGGGGCTCCACCAAGGGCGCCATCGTCTCGGCCGCCGAACGGCTCCGGTCCGAGGGTGTGGGCATCCACACCTGCCACATCACCCACCTCCACCCGTTCCCCGCCAACCTGGGCGAGGTTCTGCGCTCGTACCAGCGGGTCTTCGTGCCCGAGCTCAACAAGGGCCAGCTGGTCCGCCTGCTGCGGGCCGAATACCTGGTGGACGCCAAGCCCATCAACAAGGTGATGGGGGTTCCCTTCACCGCAGCCGAGCTGGTCGACGCCATCCGGGAAGGAATCTGACCATGACCGCCACCGACGTTGCTCTCGATCCCACCAGCCGCGGCTACTGGACCTCCGACCAGGAGGTCCGCTGGTGCCCCGGTTGTGGCGACTACGGCATTCTCGCCGCCATGCAGTTCCTCCACACCGAGCTCGACGTGAAGCGCGAGAACACGGTGTTCGTGTCCGGTATCGGCTGCGCTGCCCGGTTCCCGTACTACATGTCGACCTACGGGATGCACACCATCCACGGTCGGTCCCCGGCCATCGCCACCGGCCTGGCGGTGGCTCGCCCCGAGCTCGACGTCTGGGTCGTCGGCGGCGACGGTGACATGCTGTCGATCGGTGGCAACCACCTGATCCACGCCCTGCGGCGGAACGTCAACCTGACGATCCTCATGTTCAACAACCAGATCTACGGGTTGACCAAGGGCCAGTACTCGCCCACCAGCGAGGTGGGCAAGATCACCAAGTCCACGCCCATGGGTTCGATCGATCGCCCGTTCAACCCGCTCAGCGTGGCCATCGGGGCGGGGGCCACGTTCGTGGCCCGCACCCACGACATGGACCGCAAGCACATGATCGAGGTCTTCCGGCGGGCCCACGAGCATCGCGGCGCGAGCTTCGTGGAGATCTACCAGAACTGCAATGTGTTCAACGACGGCGCCTACGACCCGATCCTCAAGCGGGCCAACCGGCCCGGCATGATGATCGACCTCCACCACGGGGAGCCGATCCGGTTCGGGGCCGACAACGAGCGTGGCGTCATCATCGACGAGACCGGTGCCCGGGTGGTCGACATCGCGGAGGTCGGGGAGGACGCCATCACGGCGCACGACGAGCAGGCCACCTCGGCCGCGGTCGCCTTCGCCCTCGGACAGTTGACGTCCGACAACTTCCACCCGACCCCGTTCGGTGTGTTCCGCTCGATCGATCGGCCGGAGTACGCCTCGGAGGTCAACCAGCAGTTGGTGCAGGCCAACGAGGCGTCCGGTCCCGGAGATCTCGAGGCCCTGCTTCACTCCGGCGCCACCTGGACCGTCGACTGACGACGGTACGCTCCTAACCCGTGAATCGCCTCGCTGCCGTCCTCGTGGCCGGCGCGCTGGCGCTGGCTGGTTGCGGCGTCAGCCGCGACGCTTCCAGTGCCGCGCCGGTCACCTCCCTCAGCCCCGATGGATCGGGAACCGAGGGATCCAATGACACCGGTCCCACGCCGACCACCGTCCCGCCCACGCCGGCCACCACCGCCCCCGCCGACGACATCGCCGCCACCATCACGTTCGCTGATGGTTCCACCATGGAGCTGTTGCACGGACCGACCAACGAGATCGCGGCGTCGACGGAGGCGAACCAGACCTTCGTCGATCTGGTCTACGGCGGGACGATGCCCCCGACGTTCACCGACGTGGTCCTGAGCCAGCGGATCATCGGCGCCTTCCTCGAACACGACAACGAGGTGGCCGGGGTCGAGGTGACCGACGAGGACCGGACCGAGGCCGAGGATCTCCTCATCTCGGGCCTGGCGCCCCTGATCGCGGCCGGCGATCCCGCTGCCGATGCCGAAGTCGAGGCCCGGGGTTATGTGGCCGACGTGGCCTACCTCCCGTTCCTGCTGTCGATCCAGTCGAGCCAGATCGCCCTGTCCCGGACCCTGGCCGCCACCAGCGAGGCCCAGGGTGATCCGTGCGTGCGGCACATCCTGGTCGACACTGAGGCCGAGGCCGACGAGGTCCTGGCGGCGTTGAACGGCGGCGCCGACTTCGCAACCCTGGCCGCCGAACGCTCCATCGACCCGTCGGCGGCCACCAATGGGGGGGATCTGGGTTGTGCACCCTCCTCCATGTACGTGGCCCCCTTCGCGACCGCCGTCGATGGGGCCGCGGAGGGTGCGTACCTCGAGCCGGTCCAGACCGACTTCGGCTGGCACGTCATCATCGTGGACGGCTACGAGGTCGACGGCACCGCCATGGCCCAGGAACAGCTGGCGGCGTCGGTGGCCGGGGCGACGGTCGAGGTCGACCCACGGGTCGGCGTCTGGGACCCCCAGATGGGGGCGGTCGTACCCGCCGAAGGGTGACCGGCCGCCTCACCGTGTGCGGCCTGGGTCCCGGTGACCCGGGCCTGGTCACGCACCAGACGCGCGAAACCCTCGCCGGCGCGTCCCGGGTGTATCTGCGCACGGCCCGGCACCCGTCGGCCACAGTGGCCGGGACGGACGCGGTCACCCTCGACCACCACTACGCCGGCCTCGACCGGTTCGACGAGGTCTACCGGGCCATCGTGGAGACCCTGGTCGCCGCGGCCGAAGCCGACGACGGTGTGGTCTACGCCGTACCCGGATCACCCCTGGTGCTCGAACGGACGGTGGGCCTGCTCCGGGCCGACGCCCGGGTCGAGGTCCGGACCCTGCCCGCGGTGTCGTTCCTGGACGAGGTGTGGTCGGCGCTGGCCGTCGACCCGGTCGAGGACGGGGTCCGCCTGGTCGACGGCCACCGGTTCGCGGTGGACGCAGCGGGGGAGCGGGGTCCCCTGCTGGTGGCCCACGTACACGCCCCCTGGGTGTTGAGCGAGATCAAACTGGCCCTGGGGGAGGTTGACGATGAGCCCCGGGTCGTGGTGCTGCAACGGCTCGGATCCCCGGATGAGAAGATCAGCGAGGTGGCCTGGTCGGATCTCGATCGGGTGGTCGAACCCGACCATCTGACCTCGCTCTACCTTCCCGAGCTGGCCGAACCGGTGGCCCGGGAGTTGGCCGATGCCGTGGCCCTGATGCACCGGCTTCGCCAGGAGTGCCCGTGGGATCGCCGGCAGGACCACCGCAGCCTCCGGCGTTACCTGGTGGAGGAGGCCTACGAAGTGCTCGATGCCATCAATGGGCTGCCGCCCGGAGCCCCGGGGCCGGTCAACGGTGATTCGTCCGGGGGGAACGGATCGGCTGCTGCGCCGCTCGGGTCGACCTCGGTCGAGGTGGTGGGCAGTGAGGCGTACGCGGCGCTGGAGGAGGAGCTGGGTGACCTGCTCATGCAGGTCCTCTTTCACGCCGAACTGGCGGCCGAGGCCGGGCAGTTCGGCGTGGCCGAGGTGGCCTCGGGTCTGACCACGAAGCTGATCGCCCGCCATCCCCACGTGTTCGGGGACGCCACCGCCACCACCTCAGCCGAGCTGCGGGCCACCTGGGATCGGATCAAGGCGGAGGAGAAGCGCGAGCGGAGCTCGGTACTCGACGGGGTGCCGCGGGCGATGCCCGCACTGGCGTGGGCGGCCAAGCTCATGGAGCGGATCGATCGATCCGGGGTGCGGGTGGTGGCCGGGGACGCCGGGCCGCAGGGCGCCGGGGCGGCCGCCTCCCCGGAAGCAGAGACCGGCGACGCCCTGCTACGAATGGTGGTGGCGGCCCGAGCGGACGGCGTCGATCCCGAATCGGCGCTCCGGGCCGGTGTGGCCGAGCTCGACCGGCGTTTCCGGGCTGCGGAACGGGCCGGAACCCTCGGCGATCGCTGGGTCATCGGCTGACCCGTCGGGCGGCTGACCCGTCGGGCCACTGGTTCACCGGGCCGATCGGCACCGGGGGTTCCCCGGATCGGGGTCGTTCAGAAGTCCAGCCGATCGGTGGCCACGGTGACCAGGTTGGGTAGGCCATCGAGCTCCGAGGGGCGGAGGGTGAGGATGCTCACGTACAGGACCTCGCTGCCGTCCCTCACGTAGATCGCCCGGAGATGACCGATCAGGCCGCTGGAGTTGAGTTCGGCGTGGACCTGCCGGGTGTCGTCGCCCCACGCGCCGACCGGGGTTTCGACCATGGGCCGGAAGACGACGTCGTCCTGGGACCATTCCTCACAGTCGATGGTGCCGATCAGGGATTCGAGGTAGGCGGCCGCCTCCTGGTCGGTCTCGAAACGGGTGAGGCTCTGGTACAGGGTGGGAAGGCTGCCCGATGCCTCGATGGAGCCTGCCCGCCAGTCGACCAGACCGTCGGTGACGGGCGTGTTCTCGCAGTACTCGGCATTGGCCGGGTTGTTGTCGGGCAGGTCGACGGTGGTCGGATCGGAGAAGCCCACGTCGGCCTCGGTGAGCGGCAGCACGATCGGGGTGGCCCCCACCTGATCGGTT
>JBKDZN010000259.1:0-6282 GCA_047971245.1 Acidimicrobiales bacterium | reverse complement strand
CGACGCCTGGCGGCGGCGCCGGGCCCGGGTGGCCCGGGTGCCGACCGGGGCGATCCTGCCGGACCGGGTGCTGCGTCAGGTGGCTGCGGCCGCCCCCGACACCGCCACGGCCCTGGCCGGGTTGCCGGGCATGACCCCGGTCCGGATGGCCCGCTACGGCGAGGATCTGCTCCAGGTGATCATCGAATCCCGGCCACCGGCCTGGCCCGACGCCTGATCAGCCCCCGTCGCGGCGACGTTGCAGCTCGACCAGGCGCTCGAAGTCGACGGAGATGAACACCGCGGTGGCCTCCGCGCACAGGGTCTCCCCGGCGGTGAGCCGACCGACCACGAACAGCTTGCGCCCCTCCACCCGATCGAGGCGGGCCTCGAACCGCAGGGGCACCCGCAGCGGTGTCGGTGACCGGTAGACGACCGAGAGGGTGCCGGTCATGCCGGGTTGCCCGCTCAGGGCCTGGGCCGCGCCCATGACCTCGTCGAAGGCCGCCGCCACCAGGCCACCGTGCACGCTCCCCGGTGGACCTTCGTAGGCCGAACCGAAGGTGACGGCGCCGACCACGACCGGGTTCTCGCCCTCGATCTCCAGGCGGATGTCGATCGGCGGGGCGAGCGGGTTGGCCCGTCCGACGATGGGGCTGAAGTCGAGGTGCCCCTCGGGTGGGCCGCCATCATCGGCGGAGCCGACGCCGCCCGCGGTGGACGCCTCGGCCCAGGACTCGTAGCGCCGTCCATGCTCGAAGCCGTCCAACCGTTCGGCGGTCTGCTCGAGCAGGGCGGCCACCGTCTCCAAGGCCTCGTCGGTCGCCCGGGTGTCCACCAGCAGTTCGACGATGTCGCGGGCCGCGTCACCGATCCGCCAGGCCAGCTGGCGGCGGGGCGGGAGGTCGGCCGGGTCCACCTCGGTGGTGAACGCGGCGGCGATCCGGGCCCGCATCTCGTCGAGCGGAAGCTGAGGGGGTACGGGGGCCGGTTGCGAATCGGTGGACATGGTCTCCTCGGGCTCGGGGTGGGAAAGCCGATCCCCGCCACGGGGGTCGGCATGGTCGGCGGCCGCCCTGATCAGGCGGCGGGGGCGGGATCGTAGACGGCCAGTACGGGGGCGTGATCGCTCGGTTTGGTTCCCTTGCGGGCGTTCCGGTCGATCAGGTCGAACCGGGATCGGCGGGCCAACGGTTCGGAGGCGAGCAGGTAGTCGATCCGCATCCCCTGGCGCTTGTGGAAGCGACCGGCGGTGTAGTCGTAGTAGCTGAACAGACCGGCTTCGTCGGGGAACCGGTTGCGCATCGTGTCGACGAGGCCCCACTCGGCCACGGTTGCCACCGCGGCCCGCTCCTCGGGGGTCACATGGGTATGGCCCACGAACTTCGACGGGTCCCACACGTCGAGGTCGGTGGGGATCACGTTCCAGTCACCGGCCACGATCACGTCGTCACCGTCGGCGCAGGTGGCCTCCAGGTGGCTCCGGAGGCGGGCCAGCCACGACAGCTTGTATCGGTAGTGCTCGTGGCCGACCTCGCGGCCGTTGGGCACGTACACACTGTGGACCCGGATCCCACCACAGGTGGCCGACACCAGCCGGGCGTCGGGGTCGGCCTCGATGCCCTCGGCGAACCCGAAGATCGGATCGGTGACCCCGACCCGGGACAGGATGGCCACACCGTTCCATTGGCCCTGGCCGTGGTGGACGCTGTCGTAGCCGAGCCCGCTGAAGGTGAGGGCCGGGAAGGCGTCGTCGGCCAGCTTGGTCTCCTGGATGCACAGGACATCGGGTCGGGTCTGGTCGAGCCACTCCTCGACCCGGGGCAGCCGAGCCCGTAGCGAGTTGACGTTCCATGTGGCCACCAGCATCACGCCAACGATACGGGCTCGTCGGCCCGGTGACCGCAAGGCCGGTGCGCGGGCCTGCTCGCCCCGAACCTCGCCGAGTAGGCTCGCAATGCTCGCTTCCTCCCCCTCCTGTTCGTTGAGGATGATCCATCGTGACCGATCACTCTGCCCCCGACAACGGCCCGAACTCCTGGCTGTTCGACGAGTACTACGCCCGCTACCGGGTGGATCCTCGCTCCGTTCCCGACGAGTGGCGCACCGTGTTCGAGCAGGGAGACGTGGCGGCGCCGACCGGACCTCCCGCCGGCGCCGCCACCCTCGTCCCGACCAGCCCCGCGGTCCGGCCCGGCCTGCCGGCCGCACCCTCGCCCCAACCGCCTGCGCCCACCCCGGCCCCGCCCGGGGGCAACGGCTCGGCCCCGGCCCCGGCCGTCGATCAACCGTCCCAGCCTGCGGCGCCCCCGCCCGCCGCCCCGGCCCCCTCGGCGAAACCCGAGCCGGGCCCTGACGAGCCGGGGGAACCGATCCGCGGGGTCGGCGCCCGGATCGTCGACAATATGGAGGCGAGCCTCGGTGTCCCCACGGCCACCAGCTTCCGCGAGGTCCCGGCCAAGCTGCTGGAGATCAACCGGCGGGTGCTCAACAACCATCTCGGCCGGGTTCGGGGCGGCAAGGTCAGCTTCACCCATCTGATCGGCTACGCGGTGGTGCGCGCCGTTCACACCACCGTCCCAAACATGAACAACGCCTTCGCGATGGGGGCCGACGGCAAACCCCGGCTGATCCGCAACGAGCACGTCAACCTGGGCCTGGCGGTCGACCAGGAGAAGGCCGACGGCAGCCGGTCGCTGATCGTGCCGGTGATCAAGCAGGCCGAACAGCTCGACTTCGCCGGCTTCGTCGACGCCTACGAGGCGCTGATCCAGAAGGTGCGGGCCAACAAGCTCCAGGTCGACGACCTGATGGGCGCCACCATGTCGCTGACCAACCCGGGCACCATCGGCACCATCCAGTCGGTCCCCCGGCTGATGCCGGGGCAGGGGGCCATCATCGGGGTGGGGGCCATGGGCTACCCGGCCGAGTATCAGGGGGCGGACCCCCAGATGATCGCCCAGCTCGGCCTGTCGAAGATCATCGCCATCACCTCCACCTATGACCACCGGATCATCCAGGGGGCCGAATCCGGCCTGTTCCTGAAGAAGGTCCACGAGCTCCTCATGGGCGAGGACCGCTTCTATGTGGACGCCTTCGAGGACATGGGCGTCCCCTACGAGGCCGTCCAGTGGCGGACCGATCGGGGGGCGGCCGAGAACGGCCACGACGACATCACCGGCGCCATCGGCAAACAGATGGCGGTGGGCACCCTGGTCAACCAGTACCGGGTCCGTGGCCACCTGATCGCCAACACCAACCCCCTGCAGGAACGGACGTCGAAGAACCACCCGGAGCTGGACCCGGCCACCTACGGCCTCACCATCTGGGATCTCGACCGCGAGTTCCTGACCGGCAACGCCGACGGTATCTATGCCGCCGTGGGTGGCTCGGCCCGCAAGATGCGCCTGGCCGACATCCTCGGGGTCCTGCGTGACGCCTACTCCCGCACCGTCGGGGTGGAGTACATGCACATCGCCAACCCGGTGGAGAAGCGGTGGATCCAGGAGCACGTCGAGGGCCGGAGCATCAGCCTCGACCGGGAGGTCCAGCACCACATCCTGGAACGGCTGAGCGCGGCCGAGGCGATCGAGAAGTTCCTGGCCGCCCGGTATGTGGGTCAGAAACGGTTCGGCCTGGAGGGGGCCGAGAGTGCCATCCCCACCCTCGACGCCATCCTGTCGATGGCGGCCGATCATTCCCTGTCGCGGGCCGTGATCGGCATGGCTCACCGGGGCCGCCTCAACGTCCTGGTCAACATCCTGGGCAAACGGCACCGGGAGCTGTTCACCGAGTTCGAGGGGGTGATCGACGAGAACTCGACCCAGGGTTCGGGCGACGTGAAATACCACCTGGGCTACGAGGGCAAACACACCAGCCCGGCCAACAACACCATCGACATCCAGCTGGCCGCCAACCCCTCCCATCTCGAGACGGTCGACCCCATCGTGGAAGGTATGTGCCGGGCCTACATGGACCTCGCCGACCGTGACGACTACCCGATCCTCCCCGTCCTGATCCACGGCGACGCCGCCTTCGCCGGCCAGGGTGTGGTCTTCGAGACGCTCAACATGTCGCAGGTCCACGGGTTCAAGGTGGGTGGCACCATCCATCTGATCATCAACAACCAGCTCGGCTACACCACCGCCCCCCACCAGTCCCGCTCGACCGACTACTCCACCGACGTGGCCAAGGCCGTGCAGGCCCCCATCTTCCACGTGAACGCCGATGATCCCGAGGCGTGTGTCCGTGTGGCCGAACTGGCCTTCGCCTTCCGCCAGCGGTTCAACAAGGACGTCGTGATCGACATGATCGGCTACCGGCGTCACGGCCACAACGAGGGCGACGATCCCAGCTACACCCAGCCGATGATGTACAAGAAGATCGCCGAACGGCCGTCGGTCCGCACGATCTACACCCAGGCCCTGGTGGATCGGGGCGACATCTCCCTCGAGGAGGCCGACGAGGCGCTCGAGTACTTCCAGTCGGTGCTCCAGGAGGCCCTCGACGAGACCCGGGGCGACCGACCCCCGGAGGGCTTGCGGGCCCAGCCGTCGCCGCCGGCGATCGGGGTCCTGCCCCATGTCGAGACCGGCGTCCCCCGCTCCGTCCTCGACGAGATCTATCTCGATCTCTCGTCGACACCGGACGGGTTCACCGTCCACCCCAAGCTGGCCCGCCAGTTCGAGGCGCGCGACGCCATGTGGGCGGCGGGCGAGGTCGACTGGGCCCTGGGGGAGGCCTTCGCCTACGGCTCCCTGGTCTCGTCGGGCACCTCGGTCCGCCTGGCCGGGCAGGACTCCCGGCGAGGCACCTTCGCCCACCGGCACGCCACCCTCCACGACTACGTCAACGGTCTCGAATACACCCCGTTGTCGGCCACGGCCGAACGGGCCGGCTCCAAGTTCTGGGTGTACGACACGACCCTGTCGGAGTACGCCGGCCTGGGCTTCGAGTACGGCTACTCGCTGGCGAACCCCGATGCCCTGGTCCTGTGGGAGGCCCAGTTCGGCGATTTCGTCAACGGGGCCCAGATCATCATCGACCAGTACCTGGTGGCCGCCGAGGACAAGTGGAACGAGAGCACCGACCTGGTCATGCTCCTCCCCCACGGGTACGAGGGTCAGGGCCCGGAGCACTCCTCGGGCCGTCTGGAGCGGTTCCTGCTGCTCTGCGCCGAGGACAACATCCAGGTTGCCAACGTCACCACCGCGGCCCAGTTCTTCCATCTCATCCGGCGCCAGATGGTCCGTTCGGTCCGCAAGCCCCTGGTGGTGTTCACCCCGAAGTCGGGTCTCCGGGCCAAGAGCACCCGCTCCCCGGTGGAGGCGCTCACGTCGGGATCGTTCGAGGAGGTCCTCGACGACACCGGCGTCGAGGACACGACCACGGTCCGGCGCGTCATCCTGGCGTCGGGCAAGGTGTCGACCGAGGCCATTGCCTACCGGGACGAGCACCGTCGTCAGGACGTCGCCGTGGTGCGGGTGGAGCAGCTCTACCCCTGGCCGCGCGCCCAGGTGACCGCGGCCCTCGAGCGGTACCCGAACGCCCGCGAGATCGTCTGGCTCCAGGAGGAGCCGGAGAACATGGGCGCCTGGAACTCGGTCAAGGGCCGCCTCTACGAAGCCCACGAGCAGAGCCATTCGATCAAGCGGGTGAGCCGCACCGAATCCGGCAGTCCGGCCACCGGGTCGATCGCGATCCATCGCCAGGAGCAGGAGGAGTTGCTCGACCGGGCCTTCGACCGGGCCGGTCACACCGACTGACCGGCCCCCACTATCGGGGGAGGATCGGGCGAGGTTTGCACCAGGTTCACTCCGGCATCTCCCCAGGTGAGAATCACCAGGGTCCAGTTATAGACCCGCGCTGAGGAAGCGGTCACGCTCCGACCATGCGACGGTGACGCCCCCGAGCAGCGCGCCCACCAGCACAACCGCAGATCCGCCGCTGCTGGCGGCGGCAAGCGCCGACGCATCTGTGTACGGCGCTAGTTGCGCGGCAACCATTGCCGGGATGAGTCCTGCAGCAACGCCGAGGGTAGCAGGCGCCAAGATTTCCACAAGGATCATGAGCGCCACGCTGGACCGTGATGCTCCAAGCACGAGGTAGAGGCCTACATCCTGCCGCCGCAGACGGCCGAAGAGTATCGCTGTGGGGCTGGGGCTCCGGACGGGGCAGGCTTGGGTTAGCCACGATTTTTCGTCGCGGCAGTTGATCGGGTGGGTGTGGTCACGCTGCGTGGCGGGTGGGGGTCTCGGTCTGGTTGATGGCGTGGAGGAGGGTGGGGGTCCGGGGCCAGTCTTG
>JBKDZN010000258.1:0-2797 GCA_047971245.1 Acidimicrobiales bacterium | reverse complement strand
GCCACGAGCTGCCGCAGCAACATGTCAGCCACGGCCAGGAGGCGTTTCGGATCGGGGTCGGTCTCGGCCATGCGGGAGTGGGCGACGGCGAGGCTGTATTGGTAGTCGGGGTTGTTGGGGTGGTGGTGGTTGAGGGTGGTGAGGATGTCGCGGGAGGTGGTGTAGCCGGTGCGGGCGTTGGTGGTGTCCCCGGCGGCGGCGTCCAGGTCGGCCACCTCCGCGTGGGCGACGGCGAGGCCGTGTTGGTAGTCGGGGTTGTTGGGGTGGTGGTGGTTGAGGGTGGTGAAGAGGTCGCGGGCGAGATAGATGACGAGGTGGGCCGAAGTGGTCATGCCCCACCGGCGGGCCAGGTGACCGAGAGCGAGCAATTTGCTGGCCGTATCTGCGGTCTCCCGGTCCGTGGTTCTCGCCGGTCCTTTTCGAAGGGCGGCCACGACCGGCGCGTCGATCAATCGGAGTGCCGCAACCGCCTTCGCCTCACCGTCGAGATCGGCTCGGGCCACGTCGAGGGTCAGAATCCGCCGGGCGATCAGGTCGCGCACGGCATCGGCGAGCCACGCACGATGCTCACGGGCGCGGGCGAGCGTCTCCAACAAGACGGCGGCCTGCCGGTCGGCGCAGCTGTCGAGCAGTCGGCTCAACAGCCCGGTGATCGACGTCCCCGAGGCTGCGGCCCGCTCGGCCAGGGCCTCGACCACGAGATGCTCACCGAGCCGGTCGGGGGTGAGCGGTGGCAACACGCCCTCCGCATCGTGCCGCCCCGACCACCAGGTCAACAGCGCGGCGCGGATCGCCCGGTTCTCGGGGCCCGCCAACCCGGGATGAAGCGCCATGATGGCCTCGACGTCGGTCGGTGCCGCCGGACCCACAAGGGTGGCCGTCGCGGCTACCCAGCGGATCAACGACGGGTCGACATCCGGATTCTGGGCCGCCCAGTAGCGCTGCTCATGGGCGAATACCCGGGCCAGCGGTTCCGCCACCTCATCCTCGACGGTGGGGGCCGATGGCCCGATCACGGAATCGAGGGCCTCCAACAACACGTCGAGCGGCCGGCCGTATGAATCGGCCGACAGGTCCGGTCGGTCGCTCTGTGGCACCGGGACGTTCCAGGCCTGAGCCATGGACTCGACGGCCTGATGCCAGAGGAGCTGTCGCTGCTCGTGGTCGAGCAGTTCGGTCGACGCGGGGGAGGTGGTCGCCGTGTTCAGCAGCTGGAGGGCCGGGCCCGACGGTTCGTGAGTCCCTTTCAACGTCTCGATGGAATCCGCTCCCGAAACATGGGTCCGGGTGAGCAGGATCAGGCGAACGGGCGCCAACGGATCGCCGCTGGCTGCGGCTCGGTCGATGATCGGCCGGAGCACGGCCGGGGTCACCTCCTCCAGGTAGTCGATCACGAGCAGCCTCGGCGCCGGGTTGACCTGCAGATCCTCAGGTGGGTGGCCGCGGGGATCGAACCAGGCTGTGAGCCAGCCCCGTTCGTTCATCTCCCGGCTGAGTTCGATGGCGAACCGGGTCTTCCCGGCCCCACCGGACCCGCTGAGCGACAACACCCGCGCCGGTTCCGGGCTCTGACACCACGTGTTCACCACCCACGAGAGGTTCTCGTCGCGGAACAGGTAGGGCACCACCCGTAGGTCGGCCCGGAGCAACTCCGACGGGGTGGACCGTTCCGTTCGCCGGAACTCAGCCCACGGCCGGGCCGCGAACCTGGCTGAAGGAGGGGGCTCGAACACGGCGAGCCAGGGTGTTCGGTCGGCCAGGGATGCGGCCTGGTTGGCCGTGATCAGCCGGGTCAGGTCGTCGCTGGGACGGTCAGTGTCGGGACGGGTGCTACGGAACCGGTCGGTGACCTCGAGCGCGGTTGTCGGGGTGGCGTAGGCCCCCAGATCGGTTTCGACGTCTCGGCTGGCGGAGACCAGCCCGATCACCGTACGGGTGGTCGGGCTGACGATCGGCGCGCCGGACAACCCGGGCGGGGCCTGCCCGGCCGTGAGCGGCCACAGATCATCCTCGACGTACCCCTCGCAGTCGAAACCCACGCCCTGCCCAGGTGGTTCCATGCCATCCTCCCTTCGCCCGTAGCCCCAAGCGCCAACCCGGTCACCGTCGACCGGGCGACGCTGGGGGAAAGCCGGGTGGAGGGGAGCCACCGGATGAGCCACGCCGTCGTTCTCCCAGGCCAGCACGGCCAGGTCCGGGAAGGGCCACAGCCGGCCTTCGATCTCCGGTGGCGCAGATCGGCAGATCACCTCCGCGTCCGCGCTCTCGGTGCCGATCCCACCGGCACGGATCGGTGTGGCGGCTTCGAGACGGACAATGTCGTGCGAGTGTACGACATGGGCGCACGTGAGGGCGCGGCCGGGGGCGACCAGCACACCGGTGCCGAGCGTCGACCCGTCGGAGCCGTCACGGATGCGCACGACGAATCTGCGGAGCGAACCCGTCCGGACCGTCGCAGCCGACGACGTCACGACGAGGCGTCACCGTCGGGCCGGTGACCGGACGACTCGCCGTCCCAGTTCATCGTCACCTTTATCGAGGCATCGGCGCCGCCACTCACCAGGATGCCGGTGAGACGACCCTCCTTCACCTTCACCCCCAGGGAGAACTCCACCGTCGCCGAATCGGGCCCAGCGGCCCGGACGGCCCCCATCACCTCGCTGCCGATGGCCCTGATCGCCGCACCCACATTCGAGAACGGCAACGACTGTTGGAGGCCGACGTTGGCCGGCCCGGGCGAACCGGCCACCTCCACCATCAGATCGACCCCGTCGACCGTGGTTCCGACCAGATTGCC
>JBKDZN010000257.1:0-31282 GCA_047971245.1 Acidimicrobiales bacterium | reverse complement strand
GGTCGGCGGTCGGTGCGTTGGCGACCACCGAGGTGACGTACCGGACCGGAGCTCTGGTGACGACGGTGCAGACCGTGAGCATGTCGACCTCGTCCGGCTCCGCCGGCGACGGGGCGGCCGCCCGGCGGGTGTACGACCACCAGCAGACGCTCGCTCCCCTCGACCGCGAACCGGACCCCTCCGTCGATGCCGACGTGGAAGGCCTGCGAACCGGGGCGGCCACACTGGCCCTGCCCACCGATCGGTACGCCCTCGTGGAGGCGTACGGGACGACCGCCCCGTCCAGCCCGGGATTCGGCTTCGCCAACTGTGACGCCGACCATGTCGAGGACGGGGCCGAGGTGGGGATGCACGGTCCGGTGTGGACCGTGACCGGTCAACCCAGCAACATGGGCTACACCGGCTGGTCCACGACCACCGAGGCGGCGGCCGCCGCCTCGGTGGGGACGCTGGCCGAAACCCCGCTCGTCTGCGACCCGCCCCAGGAACCACGGGCCGTGGAAGTCATCTCCTCTGCGTCCGGCAACCACACCGTCGACGGTCATGATCTGTCCTGGCTCCGGGCGACGGTCCGCCCGGCCGACGGGAGCCTCCCCGTCGACCTGACCGTCGAGGTGGTCCGGGTCGCCGCCGGCACCACCGTCCACCAGTACTGGTTCATCGGGTTGGACGGCGATCAGCCCGACCTCGAGGCGATCGCCGTGGCCGCCGCCGGTCGAGGGTCGGGCCCCGAAGCGGGGGGCGGGTCGTGAGCACCCCACCGGTGCTGCGAGGTCGGCTCGCGGCCATCCTCGAAGTCGGGATGCTGGTCGCCCTGGTCGCCTGGCTCGGCGGCACCTACCTGAGCGTTCGGGCCCAGCTCGACGCCCTGCCTCCCGGCAGCCAGGCCTACCAGTTCGCCCTGTTCCGGTCGGACGATTCGCTGGGTCTGGCCGCCACCGTCGGCCTCATCGGTGTGGGACTTCTCGCGGCGCGGCGGTGGTGGCCCCGGCTCGGGTTCGTGGGGGTGGCGGCCGTGGTGCTCCTCCTCCACGTCCGCTACCCCATCCTGGTCACCTCCCAGGCGGCCACCATATTGATGGTGGCGATCGCCGCCTTCTGGGCCACCCTGGCCGCCCCCCGAATGCTGCCCACCGCAGTGGCCGCCCTCACCGTGTCGGCCGTCGCCACCATTCCCCTGTACGCCGTCAACCGGAGCCTGACCGAGGCCACCCGGCCCGGTCCCGCCCTGCCCGATCTGTCGTCGTTCGCCTCGACCGTGGAAGCGCTCCTGGTCACCGGCGCCGGTCTGGCCGCGGCGGCGCTGCTACGCCATTCGACCGGCCTCACCGAACGGTTGGCGGCCTCCAACGCCGAGCTCGTCGCCCAACGGGAGGCGATGGCCCGGGCGGCCGTGGTGGACGAGCGGGTCAGGATCGCCCGGGAGCTCCATGATGTGGTCGCTCACCATGTGGCCACCATGACGGTGCACGCCGGGGCCGCCCGCCAGGTGATCGGGGCGGATCCGACTGCGGCCGCCGGGTCGCTGCGCCATATCGAGCAGAGCGGCCGGGACGCCGTCGCCGAGCTCCACCGGCTCCTCGGATTCCTGCGTCAGGGTGGCGATACCGCGGATGAGGACGACAGCCGCGCCCCGACCCCGTCGCTCCAGCACCTCGCCCGGCTGGTGGCGAGCTACCCGCTGGAGGTGACCGTCGCCGTGAGCGGGGACGTCGAATCCGTCCCGGCCTCGCTCGATGTGTCGATCTACCGGATCATCCAGGAGGCGCTCACCAATGTGGTGAAGCACTCCACGGCCGCCGAGGCCTCCGTCGGTGTCGATGTGGGCCCCGAGATCATCACCGTGGCCGTCACCGACGCCGGCCGACCGACCGGCACCGGGGCCGGTACCGGTCACGGTGTGCTCGGCGTCCGGGAGCGGGCCGCCCTCCACGGCGGCACGGTGGAGGTGGGCCCCGACGGGGACCGAGGCTGGAGCGTTCGGGCCTACCTGCCCCGGGACGGGAGAGCGGCATGACCGAAACGATCCGCGTGGTGATCGCCGACGATCAGGCGATGATCCGGGCCGGGTTCCGGCTCCTGCTCGACAACCAGCCCGACATCGAGGTGGTGGCCGAGGCCGCCACCGGCACGGAGGCGATCGAGGCTGTCACCGCCCACCCGGCCGACGTGGTGCTGATGGACGTCCAGATGCCCGACCTCGACGGCATCCGGGCTACCGAACAACTGGTGGCCGCCGGTACCGGGGCGAAGGTCCTGGTCATCACCACCTTCGAGCGGGACGACTACATCTTCGACGCCCTCCGGGCCGGGGCCAGCGGCTTCCTGCTCAAGACGGCGCCACCGGAGGACCTGATCGACGCCGTCCGGGTGGTGGCCTCGGGCCGGTCCCTGCTCGATCCGGCCGTGACCGGGCGGGTCATCGCCCGATTCGCTGCCGCCGGCCCCGGCGCCGCCCGGTCCGAAACGCTCGATCTGTTGACCGAACGGGAACGAGAGGTCCTCGAACAGTTGGCCCAGGGTCGCAGCAACGCCGAGATCGGGGCGGCATTGTTCGTGGGCGAGGCCACGGTCAAGACCCACGTATCGAACATCCTCGCCAAGCTCGGCCTGCGGGATCGGGTTCAGGCGGTGGTGTTCGCCTACGAGCACGGCCTGGTCCGTCCGGGCGGGTGAGGTGCCGACCACGCCGCGTCGCCGAGAGTTGTTTTGGAAGGTTTACCCAAGGACAGCTCCCGGACGAATCAGTGTGCCAGTATGGCCCGAATGGGCGACGCTCACGATCATGGGTCCACACCGCCGACGGCCGGGAACGCGCGACCCGGGGGTAGACCGGTCACGATCGACACCGCCGGTCGCCGCCGCCACCGGGGTCTGCCCGGCCAGCGGCGACCCCGCCGGGCCCGGAGGCGGCGACCGGACACCGTGACCCCCGATAACGAGCGGTCGGACGGCCCTGGACCCCGTATGATCACGGGCACGGCGGGTGAGGCGAGGCACGGGGAACGAGTCATGACCGATCGGGTGTGGGAGCTGGACGCCACCGCTCAGGCCGACCTGGTGCGCCGGGGCGAGGTGGCGGCCACCGCGCTCGTCGAGGCCGCGCTCGACCGGGCCTTCGAGATGGCCGCCCTCTACACCGTCACCGCCCTGTTCCCCGAACGCGCCCTCGAGCGGGCCGAGCGGGCCACCGGTCCCTTCGCCGGGGTGCCCATCCTGCTGAAGGACGCCGGTCAGGAGCTGGCCGGGGCCCCACTGTGGATGGGCAACCCCGGGCTGAAGCGGGCCGGGCACATCTCGAAGATCACGACCGACCTGGTCCGCCGGTTGGAGGGGATCGGCTTCGTGGTCATCGGCAAGGCGGCGGTGCCGGACCTGATGCAGGGCATCACCACCGAACCCCCGATCGCGCCGGCCACCGGCAACCCCTGGGATCCGGAGCGGACCGTGGGTGGGTCCAGCGGTGGGTCGGCGGCCGCCGTGGCTGCCGACATCGTGCCCCTGGCTCATGGGTCCGACACCACCGGATCGCTGCGCTACCCGGCCGGGTGTTGCGGGGTCCTGACCCTCAAGCCGTCGGCCGGTCGGGTGCCGTCCCGGCTGCCGGGCGGCCTGACCGTGCGGTCGAACCTCCACACCGACTTCGTGTTCGGTCGTTCGGTTCGCGACCTGCAGGCGGTCCTGGGGGCTGTCGCCCGTCCCGCCCCCCAGCGGCAGACGATCCGCCGCATCGGTCGGTTGGGCGCCATGCCGTTCGGACTCGACCTGGATCCCGCTGTCACGGCGGCCCTGGATCTGGTGACCGACGAATGCCGCGCCGCCGGGTTCCAGGTCGACACGATCGGACCGGAGTTCCTGGAGATCTACGGCCGGGCGCTGGGTGCCGGCATCCCCACCATGGTCGCCGCCGATCGGGCCGCCGTGGTGGACTGGCTCGAGTCCTGTCTCGGCCGGCCCGCCACCCCGGCGGATGTGTCCCCCGCCCTGCTCGACGGGGCCGTTCGGGGTCGGGGTCTCGCCCCCGACACCGAGGCGGAGGCCGATGCCGCCGTCCGGGCGGCCGCGGCGGTGGCCGCGGAATGGACGGCCCGGTTCGATGCCTTGCTGCTCCCGGTGCTCGACCGGCCGCCGTGGCCCAACGGGACCCCGGCATCGGACGGCCGCCTGGGCGGCATCGTCAACAGCCTGGCCAACTTCGCCGGGCAACCGTCGCTCGTCATCCCCACCGTGCAGCAGGGCCTTCCGGTCGGGGTGCAGCTCCAGGGCCCGGTCGGGGCCGACGAGGCCCTGCTGGCGGTGGCCGACCTGATCCGACCGACCTCGCCCCGTCCCCGGTCGGCCCCGACCGCGGCCGGTCACGCCTGAACCGTCAGGCTCGGACGCCGGTCACCTCGACCCGGTACTCCTGGCGCCGAGTGATGGCGATCTCGTCGAGCCGGAAGACCCGGACCGATCGGTCGGGATCGGCGTTCCAGAGCCGCTCCAGCAGGTCGGTCAGTTCGTGGTCGGTGGCCACATGATGCTGTTGCGGCGCCCCGTCGTCGCCCTGTTCGGTCACCAGGAACTGACCGTGCTGCATCCCGGGGCCGGGATCTGCGGGTCCGTTCACCTCGAACGAACCCGAACCGTCGACATCGACAACCATGAAATCCTCCCGTCAACCCTCTGATCGTGGACGACCGGCCGACACCGGGGGCGTCGGCCTGTCCTCACCGATCGTGGTCTGTGGTCTTGCCGTCGGGTGACGGCGGACAGGATGATATGGAACGAGGACGCACCGTTCGGTGATACCCGAACGCCGCGCCATGGACCCCGATCCCAACGACAGGAAGCCTGATCCAGGGTGGTGCAACCACCCTGATCGCCGGCAGCGGATCCCGGCGTCAGCGGCGTTTCCACCGATCGGGTCGGAACCCGGGTTTGAGCGTCGCCGGATCGACCGGCTCCGGGGCGTCGTCCACGGTGACGTCGTCGTGGCCGGTCGGATTGGTCGGCTCGGGGTCGAAGCTGCGGTCCGACGCCTCCATACCCGCCACCTCGGCCTCGGTCCAGCGTTCGACCTGCCGGCCCTTGGAGATGACGGTGACCGCATTGGCCGAGGCGATGAGGGCGGGATCGTGGGTGCTGGAGACCACAGCCCGTCCCTCCTCGGCGAGCCGGTCGAGCACCTCGATCAGGGCGTCGCAGCTGGACGCGTCGAGCCCGGTGGTCGGCTCGTCCAGCAACAGCACCTCGAACGGTCGGGAGAACGCGACCAGCAGGCCCGCCTTCTGGCGCTGCCCCTTCGACATGGACCGGGGGAACCGGTCCCGCAGCGGTTGGGCGTCGAACCGCTCGAACAAGTCCTCGGTGATGCCCGGGGCGTCGTCCAAGCCGTTCAGTCGGGCCACATAGGTCATCTGCTCGCCCAGGGTGAGGTCGTCGAACAGGGCCGGCTGGTCGGGAACGAAGCTCAGGACCCGTCTGGCCCCTCGCGATCCGACGGTGTGGCCGCCCACGGTGGCCTGCCCGGACGTGGCCCGCACCAGTCCGGCCAACAGCAACAACAGGGTCGACTTGCCGGCCCCGTTCTCGCCCCGGAGGACCGCGTTCGAGCCGGCCTCCACCCGCCAGGCCCCGAGTTCGAGCACGGTGGTCCGACCGTACTTCTTGGTCAGGTGGGCGACGTCGATCACGGCTGCGGTCATGTGCGCTCCAGGGGTCGGGTGGCGAGCCCCACGGCGCCGACGGCCAGCACCGCCAGCAGCCACGGCCACTGGATGGGCAGGTCGTCGGGTCGGAAGAACTGGTGGCTGAGGGCGACGGTGGCCACGAACAGCACTACCGGTCCCAGCAGGGCACGCGACCAGAGGATGACCCCGATGTACTGGACGCCGAAGGTATCGATCAGACCGGCCAGGTCCGGTGATCCCAGCCGGGCCATGACCGCCGCGGCCAGGGTGCCAAAGCCGAACAACAGGACCACCCCGCCCACCGCCGGGCGGGTGAGGGCGCCGGTGTCGGCGACGACGGTGAGGGCACCGATGACGGCGCCGAGGATCAGGGCCACCGCGAGCTGCGACCGGAGCACGGCCACCGAACCGTGGCGGTAGTGGATGGTGAGGACAGCCTGATCAGACGTGGCCGCGATCGAGGCGGCCAGATCGATGCCGACGATCAGGGCGCACCCGGCGACGGCCAGGGCGATGATGCCCTCGTCGAGCGACGCGTAGCGGATCAGGACGGCGGCGACGGCGCCCGAGGCCACCACCCGGGCCACCCGCCACGCCATCAGGTGGTGGCTGGCGGCCAGGTAGCGCCACAACGCCACCGGCATCCACGGTCGGGCCGGCGATGGTCCCCGGTGAGCGACCGGCTGGTCGGTGGCCCGGCGCATGTCCACCACGACCCGTTGCAGATCGGCCGTCTGCAGCGAGGAACGCATCGAGTCCAGCGCAGACGCCCGACGCCACAGCCCGTCGACGGCGACGTGCTCGAGGGCCACAACGGCCAGGCCCACTGATGCCGACACCGACACCGCCAGGGCGGCCAGGCCCGGTCCCTCGCCGAGCGTGAACCCGCCGGCCACCGCACCCACCATCACGGCCGGGGGGAGCACGGCCACGACCATGGCCAGGGCGCGGCTGGTCACCTGGCCGCCGAACGCCACCAACCAGCACACCGCCTGGCCGGTCACCCCCATTGCCGCCAGGCCCGCCACCAGCGAGTAGTGGAACGACACCCCGTAGCTGAACCCGGCGGCGTCGCTCACCGCCAGCAGCCCCGCCGTCCCGATGGCGGCCAACGCACCGGCCGCCACGGCCTGGCGCACGAACCGGGGCCACAACACCGAGCGCCGGGAGGTGGGGGAGCCGAGCTCGTGCAGCACCCCTGACCGGGGCATCAGCAGGGGACCGCCTCGCAGCCCGATCCACACCGCCAGCGTCGCCCCGCCCAGGATCGCCCAGTCGAGGACCGGACCGTAGTCGGTCCAGCTACTGGGCAGGATCATCGACAGGTTCCGCCCGTAGACCGGGATCAGCAGCCAACCGAGGGTGGCGAGGTAGAGGCTGTACAGGTCGTCGCTCAGGCGACCCCGGGTACCGGACATCAGGCGCCCTGATGCCCGGCCGGGCCGCTCGTGCCTCACCACCGGAGCCCCACACCCGCCCCTCACCTCGGGGAGTGACCCGGCGCCTGGGGGATCCCCCAGGGGCGTATGGGGGATCCTCAGGATCCCCCGGAGCGGCCGGATGCCTGACCATGCCGGTATGAGCACACACACCATCTCCGGCCGGGCCGGGGGCACCGGCTCCCCATCGTCACTCACCGACCTGGCCGGGGCGGCCAAGGCCGACCGCAACTGGGCCATCGACGGCTACCGGGCGGTGGCGATGCTGGCCGTCGCCGTCGGGCATTGGCTGGCCGCCGATCTGCGGATCGGGACCGACGGGCAGCTGGTGGCCGGCAACGCCCTCTCCGATGCCCCCCACCTGGGTTGGATCACCTGGCTCCTCCAGGTCATGCCCCTGTTCTTCGTGGTCGGCGGCTACGCCAGCGCCGCCTCGCTCGACGCCCACCGCCGGACCGGCGGTCGGGACAACGACTGGGTCTCGGCCCGGCTGCGCCGCCTGTACGCCCCGGTGGCCCTGCTGGCCGCCGTCTGGCTGGCCATCATCGTCGTCACCGGCCTGCTCGGGGTGGGTGCGCTTGGTGTGGCCGCCGCCGGTGCGGCCGCCATCCCCCTGTGGTTCATCGCCAACTACACCATCGACACCGCCATCGCCCCCAAGACCTTGCCCCGGTTCCGCCGGAACCCCGGCCGGTTCGTGGGGACGCTCGTCGGGGTGTTCGCCGCCCTCGAACTGCTCCGGTTCCTGGCCGTTCCCGTCCTGTCGTCGGTGTTGCCCCAGGCCAACTGGGTGATCGGCTGGCTCCTGTTCCAGGTGGCCGGCTTCGCCTGGCGGGACGGGCTGATCGTGCCGGGCCGCCGCCTCGTCACGGTGGCTGTCGCCGCCCTGGCCGGGGCGCTCGCCCTGGTGACGGTCGGGCCCTACCCGGTCAGCATGGTCCACTTCCCCGGCATCGGTTCCCTCTCGCCCACCTACCCACCGTCGCTGGCCCTGATGCTGTTCGGGATCGGCTACTCGGGCCTGGCCATCGCCGCCGCTCCCGCCGTCAACCGCCTGTTCGACCGGCGGCCCGGCCTGTGGACGGCCACGGTGGCCGCCAACGCCGTGGCGATGAGCGTCTACCTGTGGCACTTCACCGCGGCTGCCGCGGCCGGTGCGGTCATGTACGCCACCGGGACCCTGCCCACGGCGGCCGTGGGCACCGGAGCGTGGTGGTTGCAGAAGGTCCCCTTCCTGGCTCTGGCCACCATCGTCCTGGTTGGTCTGGTCAGCCGGGTGGCCCGGGTGGAACAAGGCGCCCTGCTCGCTCCCCGGACGGCGACGACCTTCTCCTACCCGGCCCTGCTCGGTATGGCCGGGGTGCTCAGCCTGGCCGTCAAGCTGGGCTGGACCAGTCACACCCCGGGTGGGATCGTGGCCGGCTGCACCGTGGTCCTGGTGGGATACCTGGTGGTCCTGCACCGTCCCGACCGGAAGATCGGCGCCACCCTCCGGGGCTGACCCGGGAGGTCGGCCCCGGAAGCACGGCTGACCCGGTGAGGTCAGCTACAAAGGGGTGCTGATGAGATCCGATCGGCTACCGGCGGTGCCGGGCCTGGGCCCGCTGCGGCCGGCCCGGCTCACCCCACCGACCCGGCACACCATCCTCCGGGGGCTGCTGGTGTTCCGGTGGCTGGCCGGAGGGTGGGCGATCGGGGTGTTCGCCTACGAGGTGTGGGACCGGAACGTCCGGATGTCGGGCCGCGGTGAGGTCGCCCACCCCGGGGTCGGCCTGGCCCTGTGCGCCCTGTTGGCGGTCACCGTGATCGGGTTGACCCTGGCCTACCGGCGTCAACCCGATCTGCTCGTCCGGCCGCCGGCCATCCTCGCCGAGCTGGCGGTGATCGTCGCCCTCTACCTCACCGATGTGTGGGTGTACGGCGACGCCGGCCACCCACAGGCCCTGCCCACGGTGTATCCGGTGGCGTTGATCGCCACGGTCGCCCTGGCCGGTGGGGGACCGGCCGCCGTGGCCACCGGGTTCGGGTTGGGCGCGGCCCGGTACGTGGGGTGGATCCCGTTCGACGGTGGGCCCTGGAGCCTGGTCCGGATCTCCAGCCTGGTCCTGATGAGCGTGGCCGGTTGGGTGGCCTACTACCTGTTCACCCGGCTGGAGCAGGCCGAGACCGAGATCAGCGGGTTCCGGGCCCGGGAGGAACTGGCCCGCACCATGCACGACGGGGTCCTGCAGACCCTGGCCGTGATCCAGCGCCGGTCGGACGACCCGGAACTGGTGCGCCTGGCCCGCAACCAGGAGCACGAGCTCCGGGAGTTCCTGTTCGGTCGGCCGGCGGTGCCGGTCGACGACGATCTGGGCCGCCTGCTCCGGGCCGCCGCCCACCGGGCCGAGGAACTCTTCGGTTTCACGGTCCAGGTGGTGTTGGCCCCCGATCTGGTGGAGCCGCCGGCCCCGGCCCGTGCCGCGGTGGGTGGGGCCGTCACCGAGGCCCTCAACAATGCGGGCAAGCACTCGGGGGCGGCGACGGTCACGGTCTACGCCGAACCCGACGGTGACGGCGCGGACGGGAGGGTGTTCGTTTCGGTGAAGGACAACGGGTGCGGCTTCGATCCGGGGCCCGCCGGGCCCGGGGTGGTGGGAGCGACCGACGCCACCGGTCACGGGCTGCGGGGGTCCATCATGGAGCGGATGGAAGCCGCGGGTGGTCGGGCCGAGGTGGTCAGCCGGCCGGGTCGAGGCACGGAGGTGCGACTGTGGGTGTGAGATGGCCGTGAACGCAGTGTCCGACCACGCCCGGATCGTGGTCTGCGACGATCATCCGATCTGGCGGTCAGGGCTCCGGGCCGACCTCGGGGAGCGGTTCCTGGTGGTGGGGGAGGCCGGTGACGCGGATGAGGCCATTGCCGTGATCCGTTCCACCCGGCCGGATCTGGTCCTGTGCGATTTGCACATGCCCAACGGGGGCGGGATCAAGGTGGCCGCCACCTGCGGGGCGGAGGTGCCCATCGTGATCCTCACCGTGTCCGAGGCGGAACGTGACCTGCTCGATGCGGTCGGGGCCGGGGCGAACGGCTACCTGCTGAAGTCGACCGGGCCCGAGGAGCTCCGCCGGTGGCTGTGGTCGGCCGCCCAGGGCGAGCCGGTGTTCTCCCCGGCGCTGGCCGGCCTGGTGTTGGGCGAGTTCCGCAAGCTGGCCCGGGATTCGGGGGGCACCCGGTCGCTGTCGGACCGGGAACGGGAGGTGCTCTCCTATGTGGCCCGGGGGCACACCTATCGGGAGATCGGGGAAGCGCTGTTCATCTCGCCCAAGACGGTCGAGAACCATGTGCGCAACATCCTCGACAAGCTCCACCTGTCCCGCAAGGCCGATCTCGTCCGCTACGCGGCCCAGCACGACATCGAGTAGCCAACTTCCGCTCGTTCAGGCACCAATCTAGGGTGCGGGGTATGACGGCCCCTGACCCTGAAGGCCCCGGTCCGGCTGAGATCGATCAGCTCCGGGCGGTGCTCGCCCGGTGGCTGGATCGTGACGTCCGACCGAACGTGCTCGAGTTCGAACACGCCGATGCGTACCCGACTGCGATGGTGGAGCAGATGCGCGAGCTCGGCCTGTTCGGCGCCACCATCCCGGCGGCCTACGGGGGGTTGGGGTTGCCCACATCGGTCTACGCGGAGGTGGTGACCCAGATCTCGGCGGTGTGGATGTCCCTCACCGGGGTGCTCAACTCCCACCTGATGATGGCCCACCTGATCAACCGGTTCGGCACCGACGACCAGCGCGACGCCTTCCTGCCGGCCATGGCGGCCGGCGAGCTCCGGGGTGGTCTCGCACTCACCGAACCGACCTGTGGGACCGACCTGCAGGCCATCCGCACCACGGCCCGCCGCGACGGCGACACCTATGTGGTCAACGGCACCAAGACGTGGATCACCAACGGTGGGCGGGGCAACTGCCTGGCCCTGCTGGTCAAGACCGACCTCGACGCCGAGCCCCGCTCCCGGGGCACCTCCGTGCTGCTGGCCCGCAAGGAGGTCGATGGCTACACCGTGCCCCGCCGGCTGGGCAATCTCGGCTAAAAGGGGGTCGACACGGTCGAGCTCCTGTTCGACGACACCGTCGTCGACGCCGACCGGCTCCTCGGCGGTGAGGAGGGCCGGGGCCTGGCCCAGGTGCTCGGCGGTCTCGAGCTGGGGCGGATCAATGTGGCCGCCCGTGGGGTGGGGGTGGCCGACGCCGCCCTCCAGGCCTCGCTTGGCTACGCGAACGTGCGGGAGACCATGGGCCGGCCCATCGGCCAGCATCAGGCGATCCAGTTGAAACTGGCCGACATGGCCTGCCGGGTGGCGTCGGCCCGGCTGCTGACCCGGGAGGCCGCCGCGGCGTTCGACGCCGGACGTCGTTGCGACCTGGAGGCGGGGATGGCCAAGCTGGTGGCCACCGAGGCCGCCTTGGAGAACGCCACCGAGGCCCTGCGGATCCATGGGGCCTACGGCTACTCCACCGAGGACCACCTGGAGCGCTACTACCGGGACGCCCCGTTGCTGTGCATCGGTGAGGGCACCAACGAGATCCAGCGCACGGTGATCGCCCGCCGGTTGCTGGCCGACGCCGAGGATGGCTGAGCCGCCACCGCCCGGTACCGGAGGATCGCCGGTCCCGATCGGCGGGACCTGTGACCCCGCCTTCGGCCCGGTGGCCGAGGCGTTCGCGGCCAACTTCGCCGAGGGGGAGGTGGGGGCGGCCGTCTGTGTGACCGTCGCCGGGCGGCCGGTGGTGAACCTGTGGGGCGGCTGGGCCGACGAGGCCCACACCCGGCCCTGGGCCGAGACCACCACGGTCAACGTCTACTCGGTCGGCAAACCCCTGATCGGGCTGCGGTTGCTGCAACTGGTGGCCGCCGGCCGGGTCGACCTCGATGCCCGGGCCGACCGGTACTGGCCGGAGCTGCGGGCCGGCCAGGCCGGGGCCACGGTGCGGGCGGTGTTGTCGCATCGGGCCGGGGTACCGGCGCTGCGGCCGCCGCTGACCGACGACGATCTGTGGGATTGGACGGTGATGGCCGGGGCCGTGGCTGCCACCGAGCCGTGGTGGGAGCCGGGCACCCGGCACGCCTACCACACCAACACCTTCGGTCACCTGGTCGGGGGGTTGGCCCACCGGGTGGACGGCCGCCGACCCGGCCGCTGGCTCCGCGACGATGTGGCCGGACCGCTCGGGGCGGCGCTCGCGTGGGGCCTGACCCCGGCCGAACAGGCCCGGTGCGCCGACGTCATCTGGCTCCCGGGCCGGGGTCGGCTCCGGGAGGCGGCCGGCCCGCCCGGCGGGCCCGCCGAGGGATCTCCGGCGGGCCCGGCCCGCTCGACCCGGGCGGCCTGGGCGGATCTCGACCCCGAGATGGTCATGCTCGGCTACACCAACCCACCCGGATACTCGAGCCTCGGGGTGGTCAACACCCCGGCGTGGCGTTCGGCCGAGGTGCCCTCCACCAACCTCCACGCCACCGCGGCCGGGGTGGCCCGGCTCTACACCGCCCTGGCCGGTGGCGGCACCGTGGACGGGGTCGCCGTGATCGATCCGGCCATGCTCGCCGAGGCCACCACGGCCCAGTCGGAGGGCTGGTGCCCGGTGCTGCAGCGTGAGGTCACCTTCGGCCTCGGTTTCCAGTTGACCCGGCCGGACCGGCCGTTCGGCCCCAACCCCGGCGCCTTCGGTCATTTCGGCACCGGCGGCTCGCTCGGCTACGCCGACCCGGACGCCGGTATCGGCTTCGGGTACGTGATGAACGCGGTCAACCCGGGCTGGCAGAGCACCCGCAACCGGGCCCTGCTCGACGCCCTGTACCGCTGCCTGTAGTCGAGGACCCGGCCGTTCCGGTCGGCTCAGGCCGCGGCCCCCGTCAGCTGGTAGGTGGTCCCGACCGCGTTCGGCGCGAAGGCGTCACCGAGCCGGGCGGCGAAGCGGTGCTGGGCCTTCCAGCCGGTGCAGTGGGCGGGAACCAGCAGGGCCGGGTCGAGGGCGACGAAGGCGTCCACGGTCGGCTCGACGATGGGTTCGAAGGCCGGGCCGCTCAGGTGGAACCCGCCCAGCATGGCGTGGAGGCGATCGACCCCGGTGAGGCGCATGGCGTAGCGGGCGATGTTGACCGCGCCGGCGTGACCGCAGCCGGTCACCACCACCAGTCCCCGGCCCCGGACGTTGACCACCAGGGCCTGGTCGTCGAGGATCAACGGATCGGGCTCCCATCCATGGTCACCGTGGCGCTCGTGGAACGGCATCCCGGCCTCGTAGTCGGTGGTCCGGTCGACCTCCCCGGTGATCAGCACCGAACGGTCGAGCAGCAGCGACCGTTGGCGCCGCTCGATCACCTCGAGGCCTTCCTCCTCCAGGGCCCGTTTCGACACGGTCGGCAGCTCCAGCTCGGGCAGGCCGGGCACCGCCACCCGCCGCCGGCTCCACACCAGGGGGTGCACGACGATGGGCAGCCCGGAACCGCGCCGCATGGCCGTCAGGCCCTCCAGGCCACCGGCGTGATCGAAGTGACCGTGGCTCAACACCGTCACCTCGATGTCGCCGACGTCAACCCCCAACCGTTCCATATTGTGGCTCATCCCGGTGGGGGACACCCCGGTGTCGAACAGCAGGGTGTGTTCGGTCCCACCCCGCTGCACCGTGACCAGGGCGGAGAATCCGTGCTCGGCGACGAGCCCGGGGAGGGTCGTCCCGCCGACCATGACCGCGGACGCCGTGGGGGCCACCGCGGTCACCCCCTGCCGCTGCGCCACCTCGCTGCCGGCCAGAAGCCCGTCGTAGCCGTTGTCGACCAGCATGGTGATGCGGATCCCGTCGACGGGTTCCAGATCGATCGGGTCGACGGCGTCACCGGCGATGGTTCGGGGCGCGGCGTGCCGGGCCTCGTGGTGATCGTCATGGCCGTGATCGTCACACATGCTCGTAGCCAATCACGCCCCGACGCTCTGCGCCATCGCCGGGGTCGCCCGGCGGTCCGGTTGGTCAGCCGGAGCCCTTGAGGCCCGGGAACTGGTCGTCCCGGTACTCCCCGGCGATCCCGCCCTCCCCGGCGTGGTCCTCCCGCTGCCGCAGCTCCACCCGGCGGATCTTGCCCGACACCGTCTTCGGGAGGTCGAAGAACTCGATGCGCCGTACCCGCTGGAACGGGGCCAGCCGGGCCCGGGCGTGGGCCAGGATGCCCTCTGCCGTCTCGGCCGTCGGCTCGTACCCCGCGGCCAGGGCGACATAGGCCTTCGGCACCGCCAGACGGACCGGGTCGGGGGCGGGGACGACCGCGGCCTCGGCCACGGCCGGGTGCTCGATCAGGACGCTCTCCAGCTCGAAGGGCGAGATCTTGTAGTCCGAGGCCTTGAACACGTCGTCGACCCGGCCCACGAACGTGATGTAGCCATCCCCGTCCCGGGTGGCGACGTCGCCGGTGTGGTAGAGCCCACCGGCCATCACCTCGGCCGTCTTCTCCTCGTCGCCCAGGTAGCCGGTCATGACGTTGACCGGCCCGGACGCCAGGTCGAGACAGATCTCGCCCTCGGTCACGCCGGTCTCCCCGGTGAGCGGATCGGCGAGCACCACCGGCACGCCCGGCAGGGGCCGGCCCATCGAGCCGGGCCGGATCGGTTGGCCCGGCGGGTTGCCCACCAGGGCGGTGGTCTCGGTCTGGCCGAACCCGTCGCGGATTGTGAGGCCCCACGCCGCCCGCACCTGCTCGATGACCTCGGGGTTCAGCGGCTCACCGGCCGAGATCAGCTCCCGGAGACTCCCGGATCCTCCGCTCAGGTCGGCCTGGATCAGCATGCGCCATACCGTGGGCGGGGCGCAGAACGTGGTCACCGCCGAGTCCCGCAGCCGGGCCAGCAGGCCAGCGGCATCGAACCGGGTGTAATTGGCCACGAAGATGCCGGCCTCGGCGATCCACGGGGCGAAGAAACAGCTCCAGGCGTGTTTGGCCCACCCCGGCGACGAGATGTTGAGGTGCACGTCGCCCGGCCGCAGCCCCAACCAGTACATGGTGGAGAGGTGGCCCACCGGGTACGACACCTGGGTGTGCTCCACCAGCTTCGGGCGGCTCGTGGTGCCCGAGGTGAAGTAGAGCAGGAGGGGATCGTCGGCATCGGTGACCGTCGGGAACGGGTCGGGGGCGGGCATGGTCTGGGCGTCGGCCAGATCGTGCCAGCCGTCGACGGCGGCGCCCACCGCGATCCGGGTGTAGTCGCCCGGAACCTCGGCGAACTTGACCGTCTCGGCCGCGGCCGCGACCACATGGCGCGCGCCGGTGCGACCGATCCGGTCGACCAGGTCGGCCGGCGGCAGGGCCGTGGTGGTGGGCATGATGACCGCGCCCAGCTTCATCACCGCCAGCATCGTGTCCCACAGCTCGACCTGGTTGCCGAGCATCAGGACGACCGGGTCGCCGGCGGCTACACCCCGGGCCGCGAGCCAGGCTGCGGTCCGATCCGAGCGCTCCACCATCTGGGCGAAGGTGTATGACGCCGTCGAGCCGTCCTCCTCGGCGATGGTGAGGGCGACGCCGTCGTTGCCGCGGGCGTAGCCGTCGAAGACGTCGGTGGCCCAGTTGAACCGGCCGGTCAGGCGGGGCCAGGTGAACGCGTCGGCGGCCGCCGCGAGATCGTCCCGATGGCGGAACAGCAGGTCGCGTCCGTCGCGGTAGTGGTCGACATTGGCCATGATCGCCTCCAGCTCTGGTGGGCTCAATCCGGTTGGCTGACCGCCGGTTTCCCCGGGCCGGCGTGGCGGGCCTCCCGGGGCAGGTTGGGATGGTCGGGCGGGTAGGGGAGCAGGGCGGCGTCGTAGGCCTCGTAGGCCTTGCGCAGGTCGGCCACCACCTCGGGGTGGCGTCGGGCGAGGTTGGCCGCCTCCCGGCCGTCCACGGTCACATCGTAGAGCAGGTCGAACGGTCCGGGTGACGGTGGCCAGTTGCCGAGGCGGGCCCGGGGTCGACCGTCGTACAGGTACTTCCACCGGCCGCGCCGCACCGCCCCCTGGCTGGCCACCCGCCAGTACAGATCGTGTTCGGGGTAGTCGGCCCCGTCCACCAGCCACGGCAGCAGGGACACCCCGTCGAGCGGGTAGGCGGGGTCGGGAGTCACCCCGGCGGCGTCGAGGAAGGTGGCCGTCCAGTCCATGGTGCCGTTCGGGGCGTCGCTTACCTGTCCCCCCGCCACCGCCCTCGGCCAGCGCATCACGAACGGCACCCGGATACCGCCCTCGGCCAGATCGCCCTTCTCGCCCACGAACGGCCAGTTCATCGACCACCGTTCACCCCCGTTGTCGGAGCAGAACACGATGAGGGTGTCCTCGACCCGGCCGGCGGTGTCGAGGGCGTCGAGCACCCGGCCGATGCCCTCGTCGAGGTTCTCGACCAGTTCGGCGTACTTGGCCAGCGACCCCGAGTCGGTGTGCAGGAGGGGGAGCGGGACCTCGCCGTCCTCGTACTGCTGGCGGATCCGGCGACCCTCCTCGGCGTCGCCCGGACCCTCCCACGGCCAGTGGGGGGCCGTGTAGTTGATCTGGAGGTAGAAGGGGTCGTCGCCCCGGCGGCTGATCCAGTCCGCGGCATGGTCGGAGATGAGGTGGGTGTAGTAGCCGGTCTCCTCGATCGGGGTGTCGCCCTCGTACAGGTCGGGTTCGCCGAGGGTGCCGATGTGTTCGAAGTAGTCGACCGCACCGTCGAGATTCCCGTAGAACGTCTGGAATCCGGCTTTCATCGGTGAGTACCAGGGCAACCAGCCGCAGTGCCATTTCCCGAACATGGCCGTCTCGTAGCCACCGTCCACCAGCATCGAGGCCAGGGTGGGCTGGTTGTGGGGGATCCCGGACTTCTCGTCCCGGGTCCGTAGCGGCTCCTCGAGTCCGGCCAGCAGGCGGCCGGGATGGCGGCCGGTGTACAGGGAGAACCGGGTGGCCGAGCACCAGCAGGATCCGGCGTAGGCGTGGGTGAACCGCACCCCGTCCGCGGCCATGCGATCCAGCACGGGGGTCCGGATGTGGGGGGAGCCGAAGCATCCCAGGTCCATCCAGCCGAGGTCGTCGGCCAGGATGAAGATCAGGTTGGGGCGGCGCTCCGGCCGGCCCAACCTGCTGCTGGTGAACGGCCGCTCGTGATCGGCCGGGCCCTGGGGGTTGCTGCTCATCGCCCGACCATACGTCGCCCTACCGGGCCGGGGCGAGTGGTCCGGCGGGCTCGGTCCACCCGGTCCACTACGGTGGTGGGATGACCGGTCGCTCCCGGACCGAGCCCGCCGGCGCCGCTCCGGGGTACGACGACACCGTCGGCTGGGTGCGCATCGACGGCCTGATCGCCCCCGACGAGGCCGGGCGTCTGGCCGCGGCCTGCCTCGCCTGTGCGGACGGGTTGGCCGACCCCCGTGCCGGGGATAAACCCCACGGGGCCACCCGCCGCCTGACCGGTCTCGAGGAGCGGGTGCCCGCCACGGCCGCGGTGGCCGAGGCGATCGGGCCGGTCGTCGATCAGAGCCTGGGACCGCGATGGACGATCACCGAGATCGGGTTCCGTTGGCCGGGGCCCGGGTCGGGTGGGCAGCAGCTCCACGCCGACGACCGGCCCCGTACCGATCCGGACCTCCCGTGCGCCGGGGCGACCGCCATCGTCCCCCTGGTCGACGTCACCCCCGACAACGGGGCCACCCGGGTGGTGCCGGGTAGCCACCGCCGACCCGATCTGCAGCGCCGGTCGCAGCAGATCGACCACCATCCGGACGAGGAGTACCTCACCGGTCCGGCCGGCACCGGTTTCGTGTTCTCCCGCCATCTCCTGCACGCCGGCTCGACCAACCGTTCGGACCGGCCCCGACCGGTGCTGCAGATCTCGTACCGGGCCGGTCCCTGACCGTCCCCCTGGTGGGCGGACAATGGCGGGCCGTTGCGGGCCCGGAGTCCCCGGGAGCTCTACGATCGGCACGACCGACGTCACGTCGCCGCACCAGACCGAACCGGCCCCGACCGCCGCCCGAGGAGACCAGCGAGGCCCGATGCCGCTCACCCCTGGACCCGAACCGGCCCGGCCCCCGAGGGGGGACGGTCGGGACCGCACCCCGCCGGCCGCCCCGAGTGGGTCACCACCACCGGCCCGGTGGCCGCCTCCCGTCACCCCGGCCCGGGCCGCGCTCCGGGACGTCCCGCCACCCCCGACCCGACCGGTCGTGCCGCCGCCCGACCGAGACGCCGGACCGGATCTGGAGGCGTTGCGGGCCGTGGAGCAACGGGTGCTGTGGCTGGCCACCAGGATCATCGACGCCGCCAACCGCCGGGGCGTGGAGGCCGGGGCCGAGATCAAGGTCGGCGGCCACCAGGCCTCGTGTGCCTCGATGGTCTCGATCATGACCGCCCTGTGGTTCGGCCACATCACCGGTCAGGACAAGGTGGCGGTCAAACCGCACGCGTCCCCCGTGTACCACGCCATCAAGTACCTGACCGGCGAGCTCGACCGTGCCTACCTCACCACCCTGCGGCAACACGGCGGTCTCCAGGCCTATCCGTCGCGCACCAAGGACCCGGACGTGGCCGACTTCTCCACCGGTTCGGTCGGCCTCGGCGCGGTGGCTCCGTTGTTCTCGGCACTGACCCGGCGTTACGTGAACCACCATTTCGGCGCCCGTCCCGAGGCTCGGTTCATCGCCCTGGTCGGCGACGCCGAGCTCGACGAGGGCAATGTCTGGGAGGCCATCGCCGACCCCGTCACCCAGGACCTCGGGGCCTTCACGATGGTGATCGACCTCAACCGTCAGAGCCTGGACCGGGTCATCCCCGACATCGCCGCGGTCCGGCTCAAGCGGTTCTTCGCCGAGGCCGGCTGGCACGTGGCCGAAGCCAAGTACGGCTCGCGGCTCACCGCCGCGTTCGGCCGGCCCGGTGGTGACGCCCTCCGCCGGCGGATCGACGCCATGCCCAACGAGGCCTACCAGGCGCTGTTCGCCCTTCCCCCGGACCGGGCCCGGGCGGCGGTACTCGACGGCGCCGACCCCGAGCTGTGTGATCTGGCCGACGGGTACGACGACGAGGCGTTCAAGGCCCTGGTCACCGACCTCGGTGGCCATGATCTCGGCCTCCTGCTCGACACCTTCGCCGGCTGCGACACGGTCACCGACCGGCCGTCGGTCGTGTTCGCCTACACCATCAAGGGCTGGGGGTTGCCGATCGCGGGTGACCCGCTCAACCACTCGGCCCTGCTCACCGAGGCCCAGATCGACGCGTGCCGCGCCGGGGCGGGCCTGACCGAGGCCACCGAGTGGGACCGGTTCCCGGCCGACAGCCGTCCCGGCCAACTCTGCGCCGCGGTCGGTGGGGCCATCAACAATCCGCGCCCGGTGCCCCGACCGTCGTTGCCGGTGCCACCGATGGCCCGGGGGGAGGTGACCAGCGGCCTGGTGTCCACCCAGGAGGCGTTCGGTCGGGTGCTGACCGGCCTGGCCGACAGACCCGGGGTGGGGGAGCGGATCGTCACCACCGCCCCCGACGTCGCCATCTCCACCAACCTGGGGGGCTGGATCAACAAGACGGGCGTCTACTGGCACGCGGCGCGCGACGATCACGGGGGTGCCGACCGGCTGCTGCGCTGGGCCCCGTCACCCCAAGGACGTCACATCGAGCTGGGCATCAGTGAGATGAACCTGTTCATGCTCCTCGGCCAGCTCGGCCTGAGCCACGACCATCACGGCGACCTGCTGCTCCCCGTGGGCACGGTCTATGACCCGTTCGTGCTGCGCGGTCTCGATGCCCTCGTCTACAGCCTCTACAACGACGCCCGGTTCGTGGTGGTCGGCACCCCGTCGGGGGTGACCCTCGCCCCCGAAGGCGGTGCCCACCAGTCGACCATCACCCCGTCGGTGGGTGCCGAGCTCCCCGGCCTCGACTACGCCGAACCGGCGTACGCCACCGAGGTCGACTGGCGGTTGTGCGACGCCCTCGACCAGCTCACCCGGGACGACGGGGTCAGCACCTACCTGCGGTTGTCGACCCGACCGATCGACCAGGCCCCCTTCGCCGCCGCCCTCGAAGCCCACGGCCCGGAGGTCCTCCGTCGTCACGTGATCGCCGGCGGCTACCGGCTCCGTCCGGCCCCACCCGACGGTCGGCCCGGGGTCACCATCGTCACCACCGGGGTGATGGCGCCCGAGGCCCTGACCGCCGCGACCGAGCTCGACGCCGAAGGGGTGGCCGCCACCGTGGTGCACCTGACGAATCCCCGGCGGGCCTACCGGAGCTGGCGGGCCGCCTTCGCGGTGGACGGCTCGACCGGGGTGATCCGGGCCCCCAGCCGGCTCCACCGTCTGGTGCCCCCGGCCGAACGGCGCCGCCCGATCGTGTCGGTCCACGACGGCGCCAGCCACAGCCTGGCCTGGATCGGTTCCGCCCTCGGCACGGCCCAGTACCCGCTCGGGGTCGACCGGTTCGGCGAGTCCGGGACGATCGCCGACCTGCACCATCTGGCCGGAATCTCGGCCGGTCACATCGTCAACGCGGCCCTCATCGCGGTGAGTGAACCGATCGACCCGTCGGGCCCCGGCCCGGACGTTGAGGAACCGGCCTCCTGAACCCGGCCCGCCGGGGGCCGGGAGGCGACGCGGAACATGGGTGTTGCGGACCGGACCGAATCCTCCTATATTGTCCGTACATTCGGTCTGCGGCCGACTGTCGTTCCCCTCGCCCCCGACCACTCCGAGGAGCCCCCCATGTGCCGTCCAGCCACCTGTCCCCAGTGCGGCAAGGCCACCTACGCCGGTTGCGGCCAACACATCGAACAGGTCCTCGGCAACGTGCCACCCGAGAAGCGGTGTTCGTGCGACGCCGCGGGCGGCGGCCGGGCCGGCGGGTTCCTCCGCCGCATTCTCGGCGGTTGAGGCACCCGTCCCGGGAGCTGCGGAGGCCGCGGCCCTCATCCCTCCGGCCTGCGGACCGCCGCAGCTCCCGATGTGCCGTCTTGACAGACCCGTTGCCGGGCCGTAGCCAGAAGGGGACACGCCCACCCACCTGGCCCAGGAGCGACCGCGATGAGCGAGATCACCGAGGATGACCTCACGACCGAGGTGACCGACTGGTTCGCCACGGCCTGGGACCCCGACCTTTCCCTGGTCGAATGGCGGGAACGGATCGTCGATGCCGGCTGGGGCGTGCCGTCCTGGTCGACCGACTGGTACGGCCGCGGTCTGCCGGCCTGGGCCGACCGGGTGGCGCACACCGCCATCCGAGCCGCCGGCGGGGTGGCGCTGCCCGCCGGTTCCGGTTTCGGGCTGGCCGCACCCACCATCTACGACCACGGCTCCGACGATCTCCGGTTGCGGTTCCTGCGGCCGACCCTCACCGGGGCGTACACCTGGTGCCAACTGTTCAGCGAACCGACCGCCGGATCCGATCTCGCCGGTCTCCAGACCACGGCCACCCGCGACGGTGACGAGTGGGTGGTGAACGGGCAGAAGGTGTGGAACACCTCCGCCGATCACGCCGACTACGCCATCCTGGTGGCCCGCACCGACTGGTCGGTCCCGAAACACGCCGGCCTGACCTACTTCCTGCTCGACATGCGCCAGCCCGGGGTGGAAGCCCGCCCGATCCGCCAGATGAACGAGCACCAGTCGTTCAACGAGGTGTTCCTGACCGACGCCCGGATTCCGAACGAGAACGTGGTCGGTGAGGTCGGCGACGGCTGGAAGGTGGCCCGGGGCACCCTGGCCCACGAGCGGGCCTTCCTCTCGCGTCGAGACGCCGGCCTGCCCCGGTCGGCCACGGGCCGGGTCATCGACGAGGCGGCCGACGAGCTGGCCGAGTACCGCCGAACCTACGCCTGGTATCCCCAACGGCAGGGTCGCCTCGATCTGGTCACCGAGCGGGCCGAGGCTCGGGGGCGTCGCGACGATCCGCTGGTGCGCGACGCGGTGGCCGACCTCATCAGCCTCCAGCGGGCCTCGGAGTGGACCGCCGGGCGGGCCAAGGCGGCCCGGGAACTGGGCCGCCCACCCGGTTCGGAGGGATCGATCGGGAAACTCGCCATGTCGGAGATCGCCCGGCGCTGCCACGATGTGCACACCTCGATCGCCGGCCCCCGGGGGATGCTTCGCACCACCGACGATCCGGTCGACGCCGTTGTGGCCGAGGTCCTGGTGTCGACCCCGGCCCAGTCGATCGCCGGGGGCACCGACGAGATCCAGCACAACATCCTGGGTGAGACCATCCTCGGCCTCCCCCGTGAACCGGCTCCCGACCGGGGTGTCCCGTTCCGGGACGTCCCCCGCTCCTGACCGATATCGGACGGCCGGCCCGATGGGCCATGATGGCCCGGTGACCGATCGCGCCGGTGGCCCCGAGATGGGCCCGGAACTGGCGGCCGAGCGGGCCCGGGCTCTGCTCGACCTCGGCCGGTACCGCGAGGCCGAAGCGGTGTTGCGCGCCGGCCTCCAGGCCGAACCCGACAACGCCGATCTGGTCGCGGCGCTGGCCTTCTGCCGCCTCCGCCTCAACGATCACAAGGGCTCCTACGACCTGGCCAACCGGGCTCTGGGCCTCGAGCCGGAGCATCCGTGGGCGTTGCGGCTCCAGGCGTTCGGTGGGATGGTGGCCGGCCACTACAAACGGGCCCACGCCGGCTTCACCCGGGCGCTCGCCCTGGAACCGTCGGCCACCACCTTCCTCAACCGGGCCCAGTGCCTGGCCCTGTGGGCGGCCAACCGTCGGGTCGGCCGAGCCGAGCATCGCCAGGCCGCCTTGGACGACATCGACCGGGCCCTGGCCCTGGAACCGGAGAACGCCGAGGCGTACACCGCTGCGGCCCGGATCTTCCTGACCCGACCGGTCGAGCCGGCCCGGGCCGAACAGGCGGCCCGGGCCGCCCTGGCCATCGACGCCGACCATGGCGAGGCGCACGAACTGCTCGGTCAGGTCTTCGAGCGCCGGGGCCGGCTGAGCGCGGCCGCGGACGAGTACGTCCTGGCCGGGCGGGCCGAGCCCACCGATCGGGGCCCGACCGCTCGACTCCGCCGGCTCGGGGCCAGGCCGACGCTGGTCGGTCCGGTCGCCGTGCTCGGCATCATCCGGCTGGTCGTGGTGGGCCGCACCAGTGGCTGGCCCGCCTACCTGGCCGCGGCCCTGGTCGCCGCCGGCCTGGCGCTCTGGGTGTTCCTCGATCGTCGCCGGCGCCAACGGGTCCGGGAGGAGCTCTCGCCCGCGGCCCGCACGGCGATCGAGGTCAGCGAAGCCACGGCCCAACCCGCCTACCGGCTCCGCCGTCGCCGATGGTAGAACACCTCCCGCCCCCGACCGGCCCCTCCCACCACCGAGATCCCGAGAAGAACGACCATGAGCACCGATGATCTGATCGCCGCCCTCGAGCAGGCGGTGGCCGCCGAACCCGGAAGCGTGCCCCTCCGCCGGCACCTGGCCGAGCAGCTCTTGAGGGCCGGCCAGGCCGGACGAGCCCTCGATCATCTGGCCCCGGTGCTGGAGGCCCGGCCCGACGACGTCGACGCCCTCCGCCTGGCCGCCACCGCCGCGGCCGCCACTGGCGACCCCCGGGCCGCCTCGTTCCGCCGTCTGGCCGACGCCCTCGACCCGACCCCCGATGCCGGGCCCGGGGGGCAGGGCGCGCCGGGTGGTGGGGAGGAGCCGCAGGGTCGGACGAGGCCGGCCGATCCCGATGTCGATCCGGCTGGTCTCGGCCACCCCGCCGGAACCGGGCCGTTCCCGGCGACACCGCTCCCCAGCGACGGGCCGACCCCGGAATCGGTCGACGATCTGCTCGATCTGTGGGAACAGCGGGCGGCCCCCATCGAACCGGAGATCGGGGAGCTGCTCGAACCGGACATCACCCTGACCGATGTGGGCGGCATGGAGGACGTCAAACGGCGCCTCGACCGCTCCCTGTTGGGCCCCATGCGCAATCCGACGCTGAGCCAGGCCTACGGCAAGGCGATCGGGGGCGGCCTGCTCCTGTGGGGCCCACCCGGCTGCGGCAAGACCTACCTCGCCCGGGCGTGCGCCGGGGAGCTCGGGGCCAGCTTCTACTCGATCAGCCTGTCCGACGTGCTCGACCTCTGGATCGGGGCCTCGGAGCGGAACCTGACCGCCGTGTTCGAGGTGGCCCGATCCCACAGCCCGTGCGTGCTGTTCTTCGACGAGGTCGACGCCCTCGGCCAGAAGCGGTCCCACCTGCGTCACAACGCCGGCCTGCGGGGGGTCGTCAACCAGTTCCTGGTCGAGCTGGACGGTGTCGGCAAGAAGAACGACGGGGTGTACATCCTGGGCGCCTCGAACCACCCGTGGGACATCGACCCGGCCCTGCTGCGGCCGGGCCGATTCGACCGGATGATGATTGTCCTGCCACCCGACGCCGCCGCCCGACAGGCCATCCTCGAGACCCACCTGCGGGACCGGCCGACCGAACGCCTCGACCTGGCCAAGGTGGCGGCCAACACCGACGGCCTGACCGGGGCCGATCTGGCCCTGATCTGCGACAGTGCCACCGAGCTCGCCATCGACCGTTCCCTGTCGTCGGGCTCGGTGGAGCCGATCACCATGAAGGACCTGAAGGCCGCAGTTTCGGAGTCGCGCACCAGCATCGAACCCTGGTTCGAGACGGCCCGGAACTACGCCACCTACAGCAACCAGTCGGGCCAGTTCGACGAACTGCTGGCCTACCTTCGCCGTCGTCGTCGCTGAAGACTCCGCCGATCACCCAACTAGGCTCCAGGGGATGGGATTGCTCGATGCGGTGCGGGGCACCCGCAACCACGCAGACGCCGGCCTCATGCCCGCCCTCGACGCGGCCCGAGATCCGAACCGTAGGGCCGGCACGATCGACCAGTTCATCGCCGGCCTGGTCGAGGTGGGGATCGACGGTGCCGGCCCGATCCCGTCGGCCGACGAGGCTGCCGCTCACGCCCGGGCCGAGGCGGGCGACCCCGAGGCGGCCATCAGGGCGATCGTCCGCAACGCCACCATCGGGGGTGCCGCCGGCGGGTTCGTCACCGGTCTCGGGGGTTTCGTGACCATGCCGGTGGCCCTACCGGTGAACCTGGCCGAGTTCTACCTCCAGGCCACCCGCATGGTGGCCACCATTGCCTCGGTCCGCGGCTACAACCTGTCCACCCCCGAGGTGCGCACCGCGATCCTGCTCACCCTCACCGGCTCGGAGGCCAATGACGTCCTGGCCCAGGCCGGGCTGGTGGCCGGCGGAGGCCGGCTCACCCGGTTCGTGCTGGGCCGGCTACCGGCGTCGGCCCTGATGCTGGTCAACAAGGCCATCGGCTTCCGGCTCCTCCGGGGGGCCGGTGAACACCTGATCACCCGGATGGGCCGGGCCGTGCCCCTGGTCGGCGGTGCGGTCGGGGCCGGGATCGACGGCTGGATGATGCACCGCATCGCCGAGGACGCCCTGCGGGAGTTCCCGGGCGTCGCGCTCAACGGCCACCGTCCGTGAGCCGGCCCGCCGCGGGCGGGAATCAGCCGACACAGACCACGTCGATCAGGGCTTGGCGGCCGCGATCGACGGCGTCGAGTCCGGCGGCCAGGGCGTCCCGGAGTTCGGCCCGTTGGGTGACGGTGACCCCGAACCCGCCCGAGGCCCGGGCGTAGGCGGCGAAGTCGGGGGCCGGCGACAGATCGGACAGGCGATGATCCCCGGCCGCCACCGCCCGGCCTTCCGGGTACACGCTCCGGGTCGCCCCGTCCACCGCCCCCCAGGTGGCGTTGTTGGCCACCACGACCAGGACCGGCAGATCGTGTTTCGCCGCCGCGTGATGGCACGACGCCGGGTTGGCAAACAGGTAGGCGCCGTCCCCGACCAGGGCCACGACCCGCCGGTCGGGGGCGGCCAGGCGGGCCCCCAGCGCCGCCGGCACCGCCCAGCCGAGCCCACCGGCCGGCGGCAGGTAGAAGTAGGTGCCGGGCTGAGACCGGTCGAGCAGCCCGGGCACGCCCCAGTATTCGTTGATCACCACATCGTCGGGAGCGAGCAGTTCCCCGAGGACCAGGGAGGCGTACGCCTTGGTGATCGCACCCGACGCCGCCCCCTCCCGGGCGGCGAGACGGCGCACACCGCCCCACGCCGCCTCGCCCAGGTCCCGGAGCCGATCGGCCCGACCCGGGTCGATGCCGGCCGCCCGCCGATCGAGCGCCTCACCGAGCGCTCCCAGCAGGGCCGACGGCCCCGCGGTGAGGGTCAGGTCGGACCGGTGGGTGCGCATCGGGTAGCGGGCGTACAGCGGGTCGACACCGGCGTGGGCCACGAAGGCGGCGGGGTCGGGGGCCGAGCGGGTCGGCATCCACGGGACGTCGGCCTCCAGCACCACCACCATGTCGGCGCCGGCCAACACCCGTTCGGCCTGGTAGCCGAGATGCATGGGTGATCGCCCGGTGCCGGCTCCCGGACCGGACGCAGGGGAACCGGTCAGGTTCAGGTAGCGGGGGGCGACCTCGACCACACCGATGGCGTACCGTTCGGCCAGGGTCGCGAGCAGGGCGGGGGCCGCCGGATCGGCACCGGCGGCCGAGGTGAGGACCACCGGTAGCCGGGCCGAGGCGAGCCGATCGGCCAGTTCCGCCACCGCGGCCGGATCGGGGTGGGGAGACGCCGGCACCGCGGTACCCACCCCGGCCGCCGGGCCCGGACCCGCGGGTTGGGCCAGGACCTCACGGGGCAGGGTGAGGTAGACGGGGCCCCGGGGGTGGCTGCCGGCCAGGGCCAGGGCCCGGTCGACCGCCTGGTCCAGCTGGCCCGGGTCCCTCAGCTCATAGTCCCATTTCACCAGTTCACGGACCATCCCGGCCTGGTCGAACATCTCCTGGGCCCAGTGGATGCTGGTGTCACGGGCGCCCAGCGCCCCCTGCTCCAGGATCGGGGTCCGGCCGGCCGTCACCAGGAGGGGCACCTGGTCGCGGGCCGCGTTGGTGACCCCGCACACCGCATTGGCCGTTCCCACGCTCACATGGAACATCACCGCCTGGGCCCGGCCGCTCACGAGATAGGCCCCGTGGGCCATCCCCACCGCCAGGTTCTCGTGGGTGCAGATCACCGGTTCGGGAACCGCCGGTCCGGCCTGTTCCTCGTTGAGGGCGTACGCCTCGGCGATCGGGGCGAAGTCCGTCCCGGCGTTGACGAACAGGTGGCGGATACCGGCGTCGGCCAGTCGCTCCAGGTAGCGCCCGGCCACCGTCAGGTCACGTTCGGCCGGCTCAGCCATGGTCCCTCGTCTCCCGATCGACTCCCCTGGGCACCGTACGGGGGGCAACCGCCCGGGGACCAATTGCCCGTCCGGCCCGGCGGGCCGCACCGGCCACCTGGCCCGGCATCATGACCGGGTGCATCGAGGGCCACTGACCGACGACCGACCGGCCGCCACCGAACCGTTCCCCGCCGGGACGGTCCGGCCGGGTCCGACCGGGCCGGGTCGGACCCTGCCACCTCCCGGCCGCCACGGGGGTGACGGCCCGGCCGTGGCCGCCGCCCTCGGCATGGATCCCGCCGATCTGCTCGACCTGTCCCAGAACCTGAATCCATTCGCCCCCGATCCCGGACCGGTCGTGGCCCGCCACCTCGACACCGTCGGGCTCTACCCCGATCCCGGACCGGCCACCGCGGCCCTGGCCGAACGGCTCGGCGTGGACCGGTCCCGGCTGCTCATCACCAACGGGGGCAGCGGCGCCATCGCCCTGGTGGCCGCCGAGCTGGGGGGCCGGCCGTGGGCCGAACCCGACTTCGGCCTGTACCCCCGGGAAGCCGGGGGGCCAAGGTGGCGCAGTGACCCCCACAGTCCCAGCGGCGCCCTCGCGCCGCCCGGCCTCGAAGCCCAGGTGTGGGACGAAGCCTTCTATCCCCTGGCCACCGGGGCCTGGACGGCGGGTCGGTCCGGGGTCACGATCGGCAGTCTGACCAAGACGTTCGCCTGCCCCGGCCTGCGCCTCGGCTACCTGATCGCCGACGATGCCGCCCGCTTCGCCCGCCGTCAGCCCCCCTGGTCGGTGGGCGCCCTGGCCCTGGCCGCCCTGGTCGACCTGATCGCCGCCGCCGACCTGCCGGCCTGGTCGGCTGCGGTGGCCGAGGCCCGGGCCGACCTGGTGGCCGTGCTCACCGCCCGCGACCTCGCCGTCACCGCGGCCGATGCCCCCTGGGTCCTCGTCGCCGCCCCCGGCCTGCGGGCCCGCCTCGCCCCCCACGGCGTCCTGATCCGGGACTGCACCAGCTTCGGCCGCCCCGATCTGGCCCGCATCGCCGTGCCCGGACCCGAGGGGCTCCGGCGGCTCACCTCCGCCCTCGATCGGAGCCGCTGAGATGGACCCATCGCTCCCGCCCGAGCGGACCGGTGCTCCCCCTCACCCCCGGTTGGTGCCGGCCGCCGACGATCACCGGGGCGTCCTGGTGTGGACCTGGTCGGACCGGGGCCGCGCCCTGTCGTCGGCCTCGGTCGGTGGCGGCCTGGCGCAGCCGCGCTGGGCGCTCAACATCGGGGTCCCGCTCGACTACGGCCGCACCGACCTGGCCGCCCACGCCGCGGTGATGGCGGTTCGCCTCGGACTCGACGGACCGGGGGTGGCCCTGTTCACCGCCGCCGACGTGCGCCGGCGTCGCCGGGCCGAGGCGGGTGGGGTGGTGGTCGACGCCACCGTCGGAATCACCAAACCCACCTGGGCCGCCGACCCCGACGGCGGCTGGACGGACTGGAACCCGCGGCTCGGGCCCGGCACCATCAACCTGGTCGCCCAACTCCCGGTGGCCCTGGAGGCCGGCGCCCTGATCAATGCGGTGATGACCATGACCGAAGCCAAGACCCAGGCCCTGCTCGAGGCCGGCGTGCCCGGGACCGGCACGGCCAGCGACGCGGTCCTCATCCGCTGCCCCGATCGGGGCCCGGCGGAGCGGTTCGCCGGACCCCGATCCGTGTGGGGGGCCCGGCTGGCCCGGGCGGTCCACGCTGCGGTGGCGGCCGGCCTGTGATCACCCTGGTGCTCGGGGGTCCCCGGTCGGGCAAGTCGGCGGTGGCCGAACGGCTCGTCACCGCGGCCGCGGCCGGGACGGACCGGCCCGTCACCTACCTGGCCCCCGCCGGGGTGGCGCCCGATGACGCCGTCCACCCGGCCCGGATCGACATCCACCGGGCCCGCCGGCCGGCTTCGTGGCTGACCGTCGAATGCCGCCGCCCCGCCGACCGGGTCACCGCCCTGGCGGCGCGGCCGGCCGGGCCGGTCCTGGTCGACTCGATCGGGACCTGGGTGACGAGCCACCCCGACCTCACCGTCGACCCGACCGGCCTGGTGGCGGCCCAGCAGGCCCGGCCGGCGCCCACGGTGGTGGTGGCCGAGGAGGTCGGCCTCGCCGTTCATCCCCCGTCGGCCCTGGGCCGGCGCTACGTGGACGCGGTGGGACGGGTCAACCAGGCCGTTGCGTCGGTGGCCGATCGGGCCCTGCTCGTGGTGGCCGGACGGATCCTGGAGTTGGGCCCACCGCCGGCGGGATCGGAACCGGTCCGATGATCGGCGCGGTGGCGTTCCTCACCGTGTTCGGTCGGGGTACGGCTCCCGACCGCTCCACCCTGGCCTGGTTCCCCGTCGTCGGGGCCATGATCGGGTTCATCATCGCCGCCGCCTACCGGCTGGCCCACTTCCTGTGGCTCCCGTTCGCGGCCGGGGTGACCGTGGTGATCATCGACGCGGTGATCACCGGCGCCCTGCATCTCGACGGTCTGGCCGACTCGGCCGACGGGTTGCTGCCCCACATGAAACGGTCTCGCCGGCTCGAGGTGATGGCCGAGCCGGACGTCGGCGCGTTCGCCCTGGTCACCGTGGGACTGGTACTGGGCCTGCGGGCGGCGATGTTGTCGGATCCCCGGAGCGATCCGTTGGCCCTGGGCGGGGTGTGGACGGCCAGCCGCACCCTCGCCGCGGTGGTGCCCGCCACCGTGCCCTACGCCCGCGACGCGGGCCTGGCCACCGGGTTCCTGGCCGGTGCCCGGACCCGGGTGGGGTGGTGGCTGGCCCCGGCCGGGGTCCTGCTGGTGGTCACCTCCGGGTGGATGGGCGTCGCCGCCCTGGCCGCCCTGCTGTTGGCCGCGGCCACGATCGTCGCCCTGGCCCGGGCCCGGATCGGCGGGTTCACCGGTGACGTGCTCGGGGCGATGATCGTGGTGTCCGAGACGGTGGCCATCGCCACCCTCGTCGCCACCCCGAGCGGGATCCGGTGAGCCGCCGGCCCCGCCCGGCGCGCCGCCCCGCCAGGCCCGGCCGGCCGTTCGCCGGTCGGGCCGGAGCCGTCGCGCTAGGCCTGGTTGCGTCCCGGGTGGCGCCCGAACTGCCCGATCGGTTCCATCCGGTGGCCTGGTTCGGGGCCGCCATGGGCCGGACCGAATCGCTCGTATGGGCCGACCGTCGAAGCGCCGGCGTTGCCTACACCACGGCCGGGTTGGGGTTGGGAGCCGCCGCCGGCGCGGCCCTGCGGGTCCTGCTCGGCGCGGGCCCGGCCACCGCCGCCGCCGTTGCGGTGGCCGCGGCCGGTGCCCAGCTGCGGCGGACCGCCACCGGTATCGGCAGGTCGGCGGCCGCCGGTGACCTCGACGCGGCCCGGGCCGACCTGCCCGCCCTGGTCGGTCGGGATCCGTCCCGGCTCGACCGGTCGGGGGTGGCGGCCGCGGTCATCGAGTCGGTGGCCGAGAACACCGTCGACGGTGTGGCCGGTCCGGTGGTGTGGGCCCTGGTGGCCGGGGCTCCGGGCGCCCTGGCCTACCGGGCGGTCAACACCATGGACGCCATGGTCGGCCACCGATCGTCGCGGTACGCCCGGTTCGGCTGGGCGTCGGCCCGGCTCGACGACGCCGCCAACCTCGTCCCCGCCCGCCTGGTCGGTGTGCTCACGGCGCTGGCCGTGCCGGGCCGGGCTCGGGAGGTGGCCACCACCGTCCGGGCCGACGCCGGTGCCCACCCCTCACCCAACGCCGGGGTGGCCGAGGCGGCCATGGCCGGCGTGCTCGGCCGCCGGCTCGGCGGTCCGCTCCGCTACGGCGACCGGCTCGACGTGCGGCCCACCCTCGGGTCCGGACCGCGGCCGGAGCCGGCCGACGCCGCCCGGGCGGTGGCGGTGACCGATCGGGTCGAGTGGATGCTGACCGCCGGCCTGGCCGCAGTCTGGCT
>JBKDZN010000256.1:0-2634 GCA_047971245.1 Acidimicrobiales bacterium | reverse complement strand
GCAGTACCGGGACATCGTCAACACCGGGCTCGGCCATCCCGACCACGCCCCGTCAGCCGACGTGTTCGCCGCCCGCCTGGCCAGGTTCCTCGACGGCCACGGGCGGGGCTGCTCGGCGCGGGCCGACGGCCCCCGCGTCGTGCTCGACGCCGGCCACGGCCTGTTCCCCGACCCGGCCCCTTGGTCGGTGTTCGAGGGCTGGAACGGCCTGTGGGAGGGGTGGGCCGAGATGGAGAACTACCGGCTCACCGTCACCTCCCGGGCCGATCTGGGTGACCCGGTGACCGGCTGGACCGTCTCCCGCTGAACCGGGCCTCCGGGGCGAGTCGGGCTGTCCCCCCAGCGGCCGGTCATGGCAAGCTGGTGACCACGGACACGGCCGGGGCACCACAACCCGGCCCGACCAACAGGAGTTCGCCATGACCGCGACCCGCCCGTCCACCCCGGCCATCTCGCACCTGGTCCTCAACGTGCGGGACATCGAGGCCTCGCACCGGTTCTACACCGAGATGCTCGGCTTCGAGCAGTGCGGCCAGCTCAAGTCGAAGAACGCCCCGGACGCCGACATGCGCTTCTACCGGGGCGACGGTACCCACCACCACGACGTCGCCCTGATCCAGATGCCCAACCCGGAGCAGGCCCCACCACCGGTGGACTGGACCATGTTCCCGGACGCCCCGGGCATCGCCCACATCGCCCTCGCCTACCCGGATCGGGCGTCGTGGCTGACCCAGATCGAGCATCTCCAGGCCCGCGGGGTGGAGTTCAAGATCCGCGGCAACCACGGCATGACCCACAGCGTCTATGTGGAGGACCCCGACGGCCACGGCATCGAGGTCCTCTACGATCTCCCCAACGAGGTGTGGGACGGTGATGTCGACGCCGCCCTCAGCTACTTCGAGGTGCTGCCCACCACCGGACCCGCCGCCCTCGAGGACCGTGTCGATTACAAGGTGTTCGACCCCGCCCCCTGATACCGCGACCGGGCCCTACTCCGGCCCCGCGGGCCGGACCGGACCCGGCCCGGCCCGCGGGCTACCATCCCGCCATGACGGTCGTTCTGGTTCACGGCAACCCGGAGACCGCGGATCTGTGGGATCCCCTCGTGGCCGCCCTGGCGGACCGGGGGGTGACCGACCTGGTCCGCGTTTCCCCACCCGGTTTCGGCGCCCCGGTCCCCGACGGCTGGACCGGGCACCCCAACGAGTACGCCATGTGGCTGGCCGGTGAGCTGGAGCGCCTGGCCGCCGCCGGGCCCGTCGACCTGGTCGGCCACGACTGGGGAGCCGGGCACGTGGCCGGGGCGGTGGCGTTACGGCCCGACCTGGTCCGAACCTGGGCCATTGACTGCGGCGGCCTGCTCAACCCCGAGTACGTCTGGCACGACCTGGCCCAGGTGTGGCAGACCGACGGGGCCGGGGAGGAGGCGGTGGCCGCGATGGCCGCGGTCGGCGCCGAGCAGCGGAGTGCCAACTACCAGGCCAACGGCATCCCGGCCGGTATCGCCTCGGCCATGGCCGCCGGCTACGACGACACCATGGGCCGCTGCATCCTCGCCCTCTACCGGGGTGCGGTCCCTCCGGCGTTGAGCAACCTGGCCGACAAGCTGGAGGTCGCCCTCGACACGGCACCGACCTGGCCCCGGGGCCTCCTGATCGACGCCACCGCCGACCCCTACGTGCCCACCGCGCTGGTTCCGGCGGTGGCGGACCGGTTCGGCCTCGCCACCCACCCCCTGGCCGGAGCCGGTCACTGGTGGATGGTCGACCCGGAGATCCTGCCCCTCGTCTCGGATCGGCTGGTCGGGTTCTGGGCCGAGCCGTGACCGGGGCCGACCTCGACCTCGCCTACCGTTCGGCCGGGGAGCAGGCCGCCGCGGTGGCCGACCGGTCGATCTCCCCCGTGGAGCTGGTCGACAACGCCCTGGCCCGGATCGCCGAGGTCGACCCGTTACTCAACTGTTTCGCTTTCGTGTGGGACGATCAGGCCCGGGCCGATGCGGTGGCGGCCGAAGCGGCGCTGACCGCCGGATCACCGATCGGCCCGCTCCACGGGGTGCCCGTGGCGTTGAAGGACACCACCCCCACCGCGGGGCGGACCACCACCCTCGGGTCGCACGCCTTCGCCGGCTGGGTGCCCGACCGCGACGCCACCATCGTCGAGTCGATGCGTCGGGCCGGGGCCGTCATCGTCGGCAAGACGACGACCCCGGAGTTCGCCCACGCCCTGCTCACCGACAGCCCGCTCTGGGGCCCGACCCGGAACCCCTGGAACCGGCACCGCAGCCCCGGTGGTTCGTCCGGGGGTTCGGCGGCCGCGGTGGCGTCCGGTTGCGTGGCTCTGGCCGAGGGCTCCGACATGGGCGGTTCGGTCCGGATCCCGGCCGCCTGGTGCGGTGTGGTCGGCCTCAAACCCGGGATCGGCCGGATACCCATGGACGTGCTGCCCGGCCTGTACGACCAGATCTCCCACCACGGTCCCCTGGCCCGGACGGTGGACGACGTCCGCCGCTTCCTCGCCGTCACCCAGGGGCCGTCCCTGACCGATCTGTGGTCCCAGCCCGTGCCCCTCCCCCTCGACGATCCGGTCCCGTCGTCGGTCCGGGGGCTGCGCGTCGGCTGGTCACCCGACCTC